>NZ_JBGCUM010000091.1:0-13067 GCF_054177665.1 Roseateles sp. P5_E8
CTTCTGCTGGGAGTGGGACGTGTTGCAGCAACTCAGCGGCCACGCCGACACGGGCGAGCCGCTGCCGCGCGAACTGTTCGACAAGATGATCGCGGCCAAGAACTTCCAGAGCGGGCTGATGACGCTGCGCCAGATCGAGTTCTCGCTGTTCGACATGCGCCTGCACGCCACGCCCGGCGCTGAAAGCCACGTTCAGCAACTGATCGACGACGTGCGCACCGAGGTCGCCGTGCTCGTCCCGCCCAGCTTCAACCGCTTCCAGCACAGCTTCTCGCACATCTTTGCGGGCGGCTACGCGGCGGGCTACTACAGCTACAAGTGGGCCGAACTGCTGAGCGCCGATGCCTGGAGCGCCTTCGAGGAGGAAGGCGTGTTCAACCCGGCCACCGGCAAGCGCTTCCTGAACGAGGTGCTGGAGCAAGGCGGAGCGCGCGACGCCATCGACAACTTCAAGGCCTTCCGCGGCCGCGAGCCCAGGATCGATGCGCTGCTGCGTCATCAAGGCATGAGCTAAGAAGCTCATGCGCTACGTCGCACTCTGGCGCGGCATCAATGTCGGCAAGGCCAAGCGCCTGGCGATGGCCGACCTCAAGGCGCTGCTGGCTGAACTGGGCGCCACCAACGTGGCCACGCTGCTGAACAGCGGCAACGCGGTTTTCGACGTGAAGAAGAAGCTTACGGCCGACAAGATCAGGGCGGCCGTGGCCCAGAAGCTGGGCGTCGATGCCACCGTCATCCTGAAGACCGCCACCGAGTGGGCCGCCATCGCGGCGGCCAACCCGATTGCCGAGGCGGACGATCCGAGCCGCCTGCTCGTCGCCATCCCCGCCGATGCCACCACGCTGCAGGCCACCGCCGGCATCGTGGCAGACAGCGGCGAGCGCTTTGTCGTCACGGCCGATGCGGCCTATCTGTGGTGCGGCAACGGCATACTGGAAAGCAAGGCCGCCATGCTGTTGTTGAAGAAGCTCGGCGAAAACGTCACGACGCGCAACTGGGCGACGGTCGGCAAGCTGGACGCCTTGGCCAAGGCCTGACCTGACGGCACCGTCAGCCGGTGCCTGAGACATAAGTCTCGAAACGCCGGACACCGCGCGGCACGGCCACACAACCGAGGGTGATCACGCCGCCGGCCGGTCGAGACAATTCGAAGCTCAGGGAAAAGCACCATTCATGAGCATTCGAATCCAGACATTGCTGGCCGCCCTCTGCGGCCTGCTCGCGGCCACCACGGCCCACGCCCAGACCTATCGCTGCATCGTCGGCGGCACGACCTACCTCTCGGACCGGCCTTGCGCACCGACCAATGCGTCGCCGGCCCGGCTGGTCGCCGCCGGCGCGACGCAGCAGACAGCGTCCACCACCTATCGCTCGTCCACGCCCAGCCTGCAGCCGGCACCCGACCACCATCGCTATCTGAGCCAACGCTGCGCGGAAGTCAACGATGCCATTCGCACCGCGCCCAGCCGTGGCGTGGGCCGATCCGTCGTCACGGATCTGCAGCGCGAATACCGCAGTCATTGCACCGAGGACGATGCTTACGCGCGGGAACGCCTCTCGGAGGACCGCAACCGACAACGCGAGGGTGAGCGCCATACCCGGCAGGAGGCCGCGCAGTCGCGCCAGGAGAGCCAGCGACTGCAGGAGCGCTGCATCGCGCTGCGCGACGCGATCCGCACGCGTCGGGCCCAGGGCGACAAGGCGACGACGGCCGAAGAGGCTTACAACGCCAACTGCCTGGGCCGCTGACGTCTCAGTCCGCGCCGTCCAGCGTATGGACACGCATGCCGATGCCCTCCTCCAGCGGCGCCTTCCATGGCGCACGGCTGAGCATGCGCCGGCCATCCTTCAGCCCGGCCGCCCAGCGTGCGCGCAGGCGTGAGTCGCTGAAGTCGATGTCGCGCCAGGAGTCTTCGCCGTCCAGCGCGCGCATGACGAGGTGGACGACGTCGATGCGCGAGTCGCAGCCCAGGGCCAGCAGCTCTTTCACGGCCGGGTCGGCGGCGGTCTTGCTGTCGAGTTTCTTGCCGACCAGGCGCAGCGCGCGGCGCAGGTTCTGCATGCGCTCGTGGTCGCCCAGGTGTTCCATGATGCGACTGGCGTACTGGATGTCCTTGTAGCGCGTCAGCGTCTGCGCCATGGTCTGCGGTGCGGCCTCGCTTGCGTCCCACAGGTCGACCATGAAGCACAGCGTGTCGCGGCGCTCCGAGTCGTCCAGCACCACGTCCAGCGGCGTGTTGCTGTAGATGCCGCCATCCCAGAACGCATCCTTGCCGATCTGCACCGGCGCGAAGCCGGGCGGCAGCGCGCCGCTGGCCATCACATGCTCCGGGCCAATGAGGGTGTGGCCGTCGCGGTTGTCGAACAAGGCCAGCTCGCCCGAGCGCACATTGACGGCGCACAGCGTCAGCCGCGTCTCGGCTCGGGCAATGCGCTCGAAGTCGACCAGTTCGCGCAGCGTGGCGGCCAGCGGCGCGGTGTCGTAGTAGCTCAGCTCCGCCAGCGGTGCGCGGCGGTTCATGTCCCAGGACTGCGGGCCACGCGGCTTGAAGAAGCCGGGCACGCCGCTGGTCAGCGTCTGCCAGGTCTGCAAGCCCTGTTGCCACAGCGCTGTCCAGGGGCTGGACGGAAGTTGCGGTGCGAGGGCCGGCCGCGTCACGCGGCCCCAGAAGCTGTGCAAGGCCTTCAGCCGGTCGCCCGGCGCATTGCCGGCGATCAGTGCGGCGTTGATGGCGCCGATGGAAGTGCCCACCAGCCAGTCCGGCGGCAGGCTCGCGTCCTCCAGCGCCTCGACAAAGCCGGCCTGGTAGGCACCCAGCGCGCCGCCGCCCTGGAAGACGTAGACCGTTTGCGGAGGACGCTTCGTGGCCATCAGCTCAACTGGATCGCGTCATCGCAGGGAATGGCGAGGAAGGCCGGCAACCGCTCGACCGCCGCAGTGTGCGCGACCAGGTGCGGAAAGCCTTCTGCCGGCACCACCTCGGGCAGCACGAACTGCGTGAAGGTCCAGGCCACGCTCGCCGACAGACCCGACTGGCGCAGGCCCGCCTCGCTGGTGTCCAACGGCCGGGCGGCCAGTTCGCTGTCCAACTCGCGGTAGGCCGCATTGAGTTGACCCGTGACGCGCGCTACCCAGGGCTCATGCCGCTTCTCGGCCGGGCGCAGGCCGCGCTCGTAGATGATCTGCGCCGTCTTCTCGCAGGCGGCCAGGGCCAGGCCGATCAGGCGCAGCTCGCGCGTCAGCTCGGCGGGCGCGGCTGGCATCAGGCTGCGGCCCGCCAGGGCCTCGGCGTAGATCAGCATCAGCGTCGAGTCCATCAGCACGCTGCCGTCGTCACAAATCAGCGTGGGCGCCTTGACGACCGGGTTGATCTGCTGGAAGGCATCGAAGCCCCGGAACACCGAGATGGCCGCGTGCTCGAAGGGCAAGCCCAGCAGCCGCATCGAGATCGCGACGCGGCGCACGAAGGGCGAGTCGAGCATGCCGATGAGTTTCATGGGCTGCCCATCTCGTCCTTCAACCCAAGTGGGAGGCTGGGCATGAGCATCAGTTCGTCCGCGACCTTGCGCCCGTGGCGGCGCTCGATTTCGGCCAGCATCACGCGGTTGTAGGCGTCGGCATGGGCCTGGGTCAGCAGCGTTGACGCCTTGCCCTTGTTGACCCAGGTGAGCCCGTAGCGCTTCTTCATGAGCTGGATATGGGCCGGCGTCAATGCTTCGCCGAAGATCTCCAGTTGCAGCAGGCCGGCCTCGATGTCCGCACGGGCCTTGGCCTCGCCGCGCACGGCCGCCCCAGCCGGATTGCCGATGCGCAGGTCGATGGCCGCGATCAGCTGCTTCTCCCGCTTGGCTTCGCCCTCCTGCACCCGGAACCGCTCGAAAAGGCTGAACACAATGGCCGCCGCCGCCAGGGCGCACAGCACGGCAACGACGCGGATGCGGGTTTGCGACCGGCGCCAGCCCTTGCCCAGCCGTTCATCGGCCAGGGCCACGGCCATCGTGGGTTTCGCTGAATCCATGGATTGCTTCAGTTCCTAAACCCTGGATTCTCGGCGAGCGGCGCCAGCGCCGCCCGCACACGGGCTTGCCAGGCGCCCTGCTCGGCCGCGCTCCAGTCCGGCCAGCGCGGCGATTCGGCTTCCAGTTCTTCCGCCAGGGCTTGCAGTTCGCCCAGGCCAGCCACCGTGGCCGCCAGGCTGAGCCGGGCCAGCCACTCCTGGGCGGCACGCATGCGCGGGTAGGCCGAAAACAGCCAGCGCGCCACCTCGGGCCGGGCGCGCCAGTCGGCACTGCCGAAGCGCTGGACGGCCTGGGCCGTGAGCTTTTGCCCGGCGCCCAGGCAGTCGAAGGCCACGCAGCCGGCAAAGCCGCGATCCATCAGCTCGGCGTGGATGCCGCAGCGGTGGTCGGCGCAGAGGTGGTGGCAGGGCGTTTCGGCCGCTTTGTCGAAGCCGAAGCCCTGGACGGCGTCGAAGGGCGGGATCACACAGCACAGTGCCGCGCAGGCCGAGCAGTCAGCCTTCAGGTGCGCCGGCAAGCGCAGCGGAACATTCACTTCGCGTCGTCCGACACACCCACCATCCAGCCCACACCGAAGCGGTCGTTGACCATGCCGAACAGCGGCGCCCAGAAGGTCTTGCCCAGCGGCACGTGGATCTGGCCACCCTCGGCCAGCGCGGCAAAGGCCTCGCGGGCGCTGTCCGCATCGGGGCAGTCCAGCGACAGCGAGAAGCCCTTGAAGGCCGTGTCGCCGCCGCACATGCCGTCGGACATCATGACCAGCGCGCCGCCGATGTGCACCGAGGCATGCATGATCTTGTTCTCCGATCCCGGCGGCAGCGTGCCGGGCGGCGGTGGCTCGGGGCTCTCGGAGTTGCGCATCAGGAACTCCACCTTGGCGCCCAGCGCCTTCTTGTAGAACTCAATGGCTTCTTCGCAGCGGCCGTCAAAAAACAGGTAGGGGTCGATCTTCATCGCGGTCTCTCCTTTGACAAGGTTGGCTGACTCTACGGAGTCTTGAAGTCGCCTGCGGTCGAAATGATGAAGTTCTTCGCGTCAATGTGTTTGCGCCAGGCCGCATTGGCCTGCTCGACGGTGACGGCAGCGATGGCGTCGTCCTGCCGCCGGAAGAGGTCCCACGTCTCTCCGCGCTCGGCCAGCCCCGTCAGGTAGCCCGCCACCTGGCCGGGTGGGATGCGCGCGGATTTTCTGCCTTCGAGAAAGGCCTTCTTGTCGCGGGCAAGCTCGGCAGCGGTCACGCCCTGGGCAGACATGCGCGCCACTTCCTCCTGCAAGACGGCGATGACGCGGCCGCGCTCCTCTGGCGCGTAGCTGGCCTCGATACCGAAGCTGCCGGCATTGCCCCACAAGCTGGCGTCCAGGGAGATACCGATGTTGTAGGTCAGGCCCTCCTTCTGGCGCACGCGCTCCGACAGCCGGCTCTCCATCCCGACGCCGAAGATGCGCACGGCCATTGCCAGGGCCAGGTAGTCGGGGTCCTCACTGTTCAGGGGCAGCGCCTGTTGCAGCCGGACGATGGCGCTGGCTTTGTCGCGGACGATGGCGTCGAAGCGCGCGGGCGGCACGGCGATGTGCTGCGAGACATGGCGCACGAATTTCGGCGCCGCGGGCTTCTTCCAGTCGCCGAAGAGCCTTTCCAGCTCTGCGGCCAGGCCGTCCGGCACGGCGCCGGCAACGCCGACCTGGGCATCGTTGGTGCTCCAGTAGTCGGCATGGAAGCGCTTCACATCATCCAGCGTCGCAAACTTCAGCTTTGCAATGCGATCGTCCACGCTCATCACGTAGTCCGGGTCACCCAACGAGACGCCGCGCGCGGCGTTGTAGTGGCCGCGCGTGGCCGCCTCGAGCAGGATGCCGAGCTCCTGGCGCGAGGCTTCAAGCGAGGCGATGTTGTGCTTGATGTCGCGATCAAAAGCGTGCTGCGGCAGCAGCGGGTGGCGAAGCAGGTCGGCGGCCACGCGCAGTGCTAGCAAGAGCGTGTCGCGTTCAGCGCTGACGGTGATCGTGGCCTCCTGGTCGTCACTGGAAATTTCCAGGTCGGCGCCCAGCATGATCATCGTGTCCCACAGCTGCTGCCGGGTGTAGCCGGAACTGCCCTCGAGCAGAAGCGGCCCGACCATGCGAGCGACGCTGCGCGCAAAGGTCGCATCGCGCTCGCCCCAGCGCAGTTGCATCTTGAGCACCACCGTGTTGCCACGGGTCTGCTTGTGGAGGGCGTGCAACGAGATGCCGCTAGGCAGGATGGCGTGCGCGGTGTGCGCCTCCAGCACGGCCGGCTGAGGTTCCAGTGGTTCTCCGTCCTCGACCTTGGCCGGCCCCTTCAGTTCAGCCAGGCTTTGCTCAAGCGCCGGCGCGGCGGGGATTTCCACGCGCTCCACGACGGCGGCTGGCAGGTAGCGGCCCAGCGTGCGGTTGGCGGGCTTGAAATACGTGGCGCGCACGCGCTCCACGTCGGCCAGCGTGATCTTGGGGATGTCCTCCATCTGCTTGAACAACAGCCGCCAGTCGCCGGCGGCGATGACGCCTGAGATCTGCTGAATCAGCGCCTCCGGGTTCTTCATCCGCTGGCGGCTTTCATTGGCGAAGACGTCGCGCACCCGCTGCAGTTCGCTCTCATGGAAAGGCTGGGCCATGCGGCCTTCGACCAGGTCCAGCAGCAGGGCCTGCACCTTGTCCACGTCGGCGTCCGGTGGCAACACCGCGTGAATGCTGGCCAGACCGGGGTCCACGCCGCCTGCGACGCTGATGTTGGCGAACGCGCCCAGCCCGGCCAGTTGCCGGTTGAGCTGTCCGCCGGGCTGCAGATTCATCAGGAGGCCGTAGACGATCAAGGCCGGCGTGTCGGGGTGCGTGAGGGCCGGCACGTGATAGGCCACCCGCAGGTGTGGCTGGCCGCCAACGCGGCGCACCACCACGCTGCGCTCCCCGTCCTGGGCCGGTTCCACCGTGTAGGGTTGGGGGATGGGCACTGCCGGCTTGGCGACGGGACCGAAGTGCCTAGCGATGAGGGCCAGCGTGGCAGCCTTGTCGAATGCACCGGCAATCAGCAGCGTCGCGTTGTCGGGCCGGTAGTAGCGCTTGTAGAAGGCCCGCAGCTTCGCTATGGGCAGGTTCTCGATGTCGCTCCTGGTGCCAATGGTGGCGCGGCCATACGGGTGCCAGGCAAATGCGGCGGCGCTGACGCGCTGGATCAGCACCGAGGAAGGCTCGTTCTCGCCGCGCTCGAACTCGTTGCGCACGACGGTCATCTCGGTGTCCAGATCCGCCTTGGCGACACGGCTGTTCGCCATGCGGTCGGCCTCCAGGTCGAGCAGGAAGGCCAGCGTGGCGGCGTTGGCGTTGAAGGACGCGAAGTAGTTGGTGCGGTCCGCCGTTGTCGTCGCGTTGCGACTCACGCCGCGCTCGGCCATGGCGCCTTCGATGTCCCGGTGCCGCTCGGTGCCCTTGAACAGCAAGTGCTCCAGCAAGTGGGCCATGCCGTACTCGCCCTGCACCTCCTGGCGGCTGCCGACGCGGTAGGTGATGTTGACTGTCGTGGTTGTCTGCGTCGCGTCGCGAAGCAGCAGGACCTGCAGGCCGTTGGGCAGCCGGTACTCCTCGATGCCGCCCAGCTCGCGCACGGCAGTGGGCAGGGCCGGTTCGGGTGCAGCGGCGGTAGCCACTGGCTTCGCTACCGCGGCTCCGGGGGGGTTGGCCGACGCCAGGCGGGCAATCAACAGGGAGGCCAGGATCAGGCCGCTTCGCAAAGAAGTCACTCGTGTCTGCGGCTGCGGGCTACACCGCCGGTCATTCGCTGAGGCGCGGATTTTGGCCACGCCATCACAGGCCGACCGACCGCCCCACGCCAGTGAGGCCAGTGAATATTGCCTGCGCTGTTCTTCAGCAATGAGGAAGGTCGCGCAGCACCTGCTGCACGGCCTCATGGGGCAGGGGCTTCAGGGATTCTTGAAGTCACCGGCTGTCGAAATGATGAAGCTCTTCGCGTCAATGTGTTTGCGCCAGGCGGCATTGGCCTGCTCCACCGTCACGGCGGCCAGCGCGTCGTCGCGCTTCTGCGCCGCGGCCCAGGTCTCGCCGCGCTCGGCCAGGCTGGTCAGGCCGCCGGCCAGGGCGCCGGGGTCGGCGCGGCCCTGCTTGCGGCCCTCCAGGATGTCCTTCTTGGCTCGCGCCAGCTCGGCAGCCGTCACGCCGTTGGTGGCCATGCGGGCCACTTCTTCCTGCACGACGGCGATGACGCGCTCGCGCTTGTCCGGCGCATAGCTGGCCTGGATGGCGAAGCTGCCGGCCGTGCCCCAATAGCTGGCGCCCAGGGACGCGCCGATGCCGTAGGTCAGGCCCTCCTTCTGGCGCACGCGCTCGGACAGCCGGCTCTCAAGCCCACCGCCGCCGAAGATGTGCACGGCCAGCTCCAGCGCCGCGTAGTCGGGGTCTTCGCTGTTCAGCGGCAACGTCTGGTGCAGGCGCACGATGGCGTTGGCCTTGTCGCGGGCGATTGCGTCAAAGCGCGCCGCCGGCACGGCGAGGTGCTGGGGCACATGGCGAATGAACTTCGGCGCGGCCGGCTTCTTCCAGTCGCCGAAGAGCTTGTCGACCTCGGCCGCCAAGCCGTCCGGCAAGGCGCCGACGGCGCTGACCTGGGCTTCGTTGAACGACCAGTAGTCGCCATAGAAGCGCTTCACGTCGTCCAGCGTCGTGGCCTTGAGGTTGGCGATGCGCTCGTCCACGCTCATCACATAGTCCGGGTGGCCGAGGCTGACGCCGCGAGCACCGTTGTAGTGGGCGCGCGTGGCCTCCTGGCGCAGCACGCCGGGCTCCTGGCGCGAGGCCTCAATGCCGGCGATGCCCGACTTGATCTCGCGGTCGAAGGCGTCCTGCGGGAAGCCGGGGCGGCGCAGCGCATCCGCCGCCACGCGCAGGGCCGGCAGCAGCGTGTCGCGCTCGGCGCTGATGAAGATGGTGGCGCCCTGGTCGTAGCTGCTGACGTTGAGGCTGGCGCGCAGCTTGATGAGGGCGTCCTGCAGCTGCTGCTTGGAGTAGCCGGCACTGCCCTCGTCCATCAGCGCACCGACCATGCCGGTGCCGTTGCGCGCAAAGGTGGCGTCGCGCTCGCCCCAGCGCAGTTGCATCTGCAGCACCACGGTGTTGCCGCGTGTCTGCTTCTGCAGCGTGTGCAGGGCGATGCCACTGGGCAACGTCGCCCGCTTCACGCGCGACTCCAGCACGGCCGGCACGGGTTCGAGCTGCTCGCCCTCTTCCACCTTGGGCGGGCCCTGCAGCGCGGCCAGGCGCTGGTCCAGCGCGGGCGCGGCCGGGATCTCGACGCGCTCCACGGCGCCGGCCGGCAGGTAGCGGCCCAGCGTGCGGTTGGCGGGCTTGAAGTAGGCGGCGCGCACGCGTTCCACGTCGGCCAGCGTGACCTTGGGGATGTCCTCCATCAGCTGGAAAAGCAGGCGCCAGTCGCCCGCGGCGATGAGGCCGGAGATCTGCTGGATCAGCGCCTCGGGGTTCTTCATCTGCTGGCGGTAGCTGTTGACGGCGATGTCGCGCACGCGCGCCAGCTCGCTCTCGTCGAAGGGCTTGGTCGTGCGGCCCTCCGCCAGGTCCAGCAGCAGGGTCTCGACCTGGCTCACGTCCGCACCCGGCGGCAGGGCCGCGAAGGCGCTGACGGTGCCGGGGTCCACGCCACCCGCGCCGCCGATGCCGGCCGCCACGGCCAGCTTGGGCTCGACGATCTGCTTGTAGAGCTGGCCGCTGGGCTGCAGGCTCATCAGCAGGCCGTAGACGATCAGGGCCGGCGTGTCGGGGTGGGTGATGGCCGGCACGTGATAGGCCGCCAGCAGGATGGGCTGGCCGCCCACGCGGCGCACGACCACCGAGCGCTCACCGTCCTGCGCCGGCTCCACCGTATAGGGCAGTTGCACGGGTGTGGCGGGCTTGACGAGCGGGCCGAAGTGTTTGGCGATCAGCGCCAGCGTGGCGGGCTTGTCGAAGGCGCCGGCGATCAGCAGCGTCGCGTTGTCGGGCCGGTAGTAGCGCTTGTAGAAGCCCTGCAGCTTCTCGATGGGCACGTTCTCGATGTCGCTCTTTGGGCCGATGGTGGCGTGGCCATAGGGGTGCCAGGCAAAGGCCGCCGCGTTGACGCGCTGGGACAGCACGGCGAAGGGCTGGTTCTCGCCGCGCTCGAACTCGTTGCGCACCACGGTCATCTCGGTGTCGAGGTCGACCTTGGCGACGCGGCTGTTGGCCAGTCGGTCGGCCTCCAGGTCGAGCAGGAAGTCCAACGTTTCTGCATTCGCGTTGAACGCCGCAAAGTAGTTGGTGCGGTCCGCCGTCGTCGTGCCGTTGAAGCGCACGCCGCGCTGGGCCATGGCGCCGGGGATGTCCTTCTGCCGCGCCGTGCCCTTGAACAGCAGGTGCTCAAGCAGGTGGGCCATGCCGTACTCGCCCGGTGCCTCGTGGCGGCTGCCGACGCGGTAAGTGATGTTGACGGTGGTGGTGGTCTGCGTCGCGTCGGGGAAGAGCAGGATCTGCAGGCCGTTGGGCAGGCGGTATTCCTCGATGCCGCCGAGCTCGCGCACGCGCTCGGGCAGGGCCACGACGGCCGCCGCCGCGACCACCTTGGGCGTGGCCGGCCTGGCCTTGGCTGCGGCAGGCTGGGCCTGCGCCGTGCCCAAGGCCAAACTCAGCAGGGCGACGCCCATGGCTCGCGGCAAGCGCCCATCCAGTTTGATTCGCATCTCTGTCTCTCTCCGTGCAACCGCATCTTCGGCTTGGCGGGGATTCTGCGTGCAATTGCGAAGGCGCCTGTTCGTCAGTTCCAAACGCCCAGTTTGCTGCGATTGCAGGCGCCCGGCAGCCGGTTCACACTGCTCGGCCGGCGTCTTGCGCCTGGCAGGAGATCGCCATGGCCCATCGCCTCTCCCTGCGCCGCCTCGCCACTGCCCTGTGCTTGTGCGGCCTGCTGGTTCCAGCACCCTCCTCGGCCCAGTACGCCGCCGTCTGGGTCAGCGGCAGCGGCTCATGGCTGGCCAAGAAGCCGGGTGACTGGGTCATCGTCGACTTCAGCAACCCCTGGCAGTTCTTCCCCGACAACAACGGCCAGCGCTATTTCTTCGCCACCATTCCGAACGGCAGCGTCGCCCTGAACGTGGACGTCATCCCCGGCGACAACGGCGTGCCGATCAGCTTCCTGGGCGTGGAGGTATCGACGCTGGCCTTGGGGCAAGGCGCCGAGCTGACGCTGCAGAACCAGGCCACGCTGTCCATCGACGGCGTCAGCCAGATCGGCGGCCTGCTGCACAACGACGGCCTCATCCGCCTGACCGGCACCTCGGCGTTGAGCTTCCCCTTCCTCATGCCCATCACCGGCAGCGGCGAGATCGTCATGGCCAGCGAGGGTTCCTTCCTCAGCGGCCTGGCCGGCGTGCTGACGCATTCGTCCTCGCACACGATTTCCGGCTTCGGCCAGATCACGGTCGCGACCCTGCTCAACCAGGGCCGCGTGCTGGCCGACACGCCGGGCAAGGCGCTGAAGTTAACGGGCGGCTATCTGGACAACAGCGGCCTGCTGCGCGCCGGCAGCCGCGTGGCGGGCGAGCCGGGCGGCGAGCTGCGCATCAAGGCCGTCATCGGCATGGCCAACAGCGGCGAGGCCATCGCCGACAACGGTTTCCTCAAGATCGAGGGCCGCACACTGGCCAACAGTGGCCTCGTCGAGGCGCAGGCGCTGGGCAGCGTCGTGCTGCAGGACCTGGACATCAGCAACAGCGGCGGCGTACTGCGCGTGCTCAGCGGTGGTGCCTTCGCCTTCAACGGCAGCAACATCGTGCGCGGCGGCATCCTGGTCGCCGAGCCGGGCAGCCTGCTCTGGGTGGCCAGCGGCCGCACCGAGCTGCGCGGCGCCATCGGCCTGACCGGCCTGCTCAGCGCCGACGGCGGCACGCTGAACTTCCACGATGCCGACATCACCATGCCGCAAGGCCGCATCGGCCTGGCCGCCGGCACCGTGGCCACCACCAGCGGCACCAGCAACAGTTTCCACGGCGGCACCTGGCAGGGCAGCGGCCGGCTCAATGTCGTCACCGCCAGCTTTTGGGACGGCGTGGCCAGCCCCATCACGCTGGACGGCACGACGGTCGACCTGCACAACAACACGCACCGCGTGGCCGGTAGCCTCGTCAACAACGGCCGCATCGCGCTGCGGGCCGATACCGGCTTCAACCAGGAGCTGCGCCTGCTGCTGCAGGCCAGCACCGCGATGACCGGCAACGGCGAGCTGGTGTTTGCGGCATCCAACGGCGGCCAGACGGCCATCCGCGCCGCCGATGCCAGCTTCAAGCTGACCAACGGCCCACAGCACCGCATCGTCGGCAGCCCCGGCGTCAGCGCGGCCATCCACCCCGACCTCGTCAACCAGGGCGTGGTGGACAGCGCCGGCGCCACGCTGCAGCTGTGGAGCGCCCAAGTTGACAACACCGGCACGCTGCGCTCCAGCGGCGGGCAGCTGCAGCTCACGCGCGGCGGCGGCACGTTCATCGCCAACGCAGGGGGCCGCATCGAGTCGCTGCCCGGCGGCAGCGTGCTGTTCGCCAGCCCGTCCATCACCGTGGCCGGCGGCACGCTGGCCGGTGGCGGCGAGTTCCGCAACGGCGGCAGCCTGTTCCTGGATGGCGCCAGCCTGGGCGCCATCAACGTCGAAGCCGGCACGACGCTGACCTCGCAGAACGCGACGCTGACGCTGGCCGGCAGCTTCGTCAACGACGGCACGCTGCGCATCCTCGATGGCACCAACTGGCTGTCCGGCCCGGTGCGCCTGCAGATCTCGGGCATCGTCGATGTCGACGGCAGTGGCCGCCTGCTGGTAGGCGGCGGTGACGAGAGCGTGATCACCAAGGCCAGCGGCAACGCCTTGCTGCGCCTGGGTGCGGGCCAGACGCTGATCACCGCCAACAGCAGTGCCAGGCTGGAGGTCGACCTCGTCAACCAGGGCCGGGTCGAGTCTCGCGGTGCCAACACCAGCTTGTACGCGCCGGTGGCCAGCATCCGCA
>NZ_JBGCUM010000092.1:0-11889 GCF_054177665.1 Roseateles sp. P5_E8
GACGTGACCAGCACGCGGCCGCGCGGGTGGCCACGGTTGGCCAGCAGGTAGAGGCGGTCGCCGTCCAGCTCGACGTCGGTCACCTCGTCGGCGAAATCGGCCACAGGCTGCCAGCGGGCCTGGCCGCGCAGCACGTCGGCGAGCGGGGCGGTCAGCACGCGGCGCTCGCGGCGGATGTCGGCCAGCAGCAGCACCGCGCGGTCGCTGCCCGGGGCGGTCAGCAGGTAGGGCGCCTGGATATCGTCGAAGGCCAGCTTGGCGTCCAGCCCGCGGGCGACGAGCACCGGGTCGCGCTCCACCGGCGTGCCGACGCGGTGAAAGCGCGCGCGGGAATCGAGGTAGCGCTGCGGCGTGTCCAGCTTGCCGGTCAGCTGGTTGTAGAACAGGCCGCTGCTGTCGGGCAGCCACTGCGGCTCGGCGTACTGCGTGTTGGCAATGCGCTCGGGCAGCACCTGGCCGCTGGCCACGTCCAGGATGTGCAGCGTCGAGTTCTCGCTGCCATCCTTGGACAGGCCGTAGGCCAGCCGGCTGCCGTCGGGCGAGGCGCGCCACCAGTCGAGCGAGACATGGCTGTCCGCGGTGTCCAGCGCGGTCGGGTCGACGAGCACGCGGTCCTTGCCGTTCTCGCGCACGAACAGCTTGAAGTTGTTGCTGCCGGCCGGGCGCTGCTGGAAGAACAGCCGCTTGCCGGCCCGCTGCAGCGCCGACGTGGCGACCGCGTCGCCCGACAGCTGCTGGATGCGCTGCAGCAGCGCCGGCCGCCCCGGCAGCGCGTCGATGACGCTGCGGGTGTGAGCGTTCTGCGCCTTCATGAAAGGCAGCCAGTCGGCGTCCTTGTCGTTCTCCATCCAGCGGTAGCGGTCGACGACGGTCTCGCCGAAATGGCGGTCCTCGACCGGCTCAACACGCGCAACCGGCTGGGCGGCGGTGCACAGCGCCGCGATAGCCAGCAGGCCGGCCAGGCAGGAGGGCAGGAGTTTCATCGGCGGCTTTCCGGGATGGCGGGAGCGACGGATTCTGTCAGCGCGGCCAGCTCCGCCTCGTCGAAACCGGCGGCGCGGCGGGCTTCGAGATTGAAGGGCGCGCGCAGCCTGGGCGCCTGGTATTTGCTCGCGAGCTCGACGTAGGTGGCGATCGGGTCCAGGCCGCGTTGCTCGCACAGGAAGCGGTACCAGCGGTTGCCCGCCAGCACATGGCCGATCTCGTCGTGCAGGATGACGTCCAGGATCTCGCCGGCGCGTTTGTCGCCGGCGCCGACGAGCTTGCGTTTGACCGCCGGCGAGGCGTCCAGCCCACGCGCCTCCAGCGTGCGCGGCACCAGGGCGATGCGGGCAAGTAGGTCGTGCTTGGTGCGCTCGGCCATGTCCCACAGCGCGTTGTGGGCGTCGAAGTTGCCGTAGTCGAAACCCAGGCCCAGCAGGTGCTCGCGCAGCAGCGTGAAGTGCTTGGCCTCTTCCTGGGCGATGCGCAGCCAGTCGCGGTAGAAGGACTCGGGCATGCCGGCGAATCGCCAGCACACGTCCAGCGCGAGGTTGATGGCGTTGAACTCGATGTGGGCGATGGCATGCACCAGCGCCGCGATGCCTTCCGGCGTGCGCAGCGACGGGCCCTTGAGCTTGATGTGCTCGACGAGGCGCGGGCGCGCCGGCCGGCCGGGGATGCCGGGCGGTTCGGTGAGCCGGGCCTGCGTGTCCATGGTCAGCGTGGCATCAAGGCCCAGCGTGGTGGCGGCCTTGGCGGCGGGGTCTTGGATGAGCAGCAGATCCAGGGCGAGGGAGCGGAGTTCCATGCTTCAGCGCAACTCGCGCGTCAGGTCGATGTCGTAGCGCTTGTAGTCGAAGTCGATGCCGACGATGGGCGGTGTCTTGAGCCGGAAGATGCGCCGCTTGGGCAGGTCGGCAAAGCGTATCGAGGCCTGCATGTGACTGCGGAACAGCGCCAGCAGCGAGCCGTCAGCGTAGGCCATCTCCAGGCCTTGCGTGAGCCGCTCGGCGAGTTCGTGGTTGTCACGGTGGGTGTAGAAGAACTGCGGCAGGTCGTAGACGAGGGCGAAGCCGTTGTCCAGGCGCAGATCGGCCAGGTCGGCGTGCGACTCGACCTCCTTGCGCACCTCCACCACGCTGCGGCAGAACAGGTCGAAGCGGCTCTGGGCCACCATCTTGAACATCGCCTCGTAGTCCGTGAACTCCTCGACCTTGAAGCCGTTGGCGCGCAGGATTGGCACGTCCCTCCAGCCCACGCCTTGCGCGATCGTGAAGCGGCGCAGTTCATCCAGCGTTCGCACCTTGGCCACCGCGGCCTGCGCCTTCGGCGAGACGAAGCACACCCGATAGCCGGCCATGCCCAGATGCAGTGGAAAGCGCACCGGCACGAGAGCGTCTGAGCTGCCGTCCGAGCGCGGCACGATGACGGTCAGGAACCCGGGGTAGAGCGCTTGCTCGGCGCTGAGCCGCGCACGCTGGTCGTTCATGCGCGGCGAGTACTGGATGGTGTAGGGGCCGTGGGAGGCGACGGTCTTGTCCAGTGCCAGGCGGATCAAGGCGCGCGGATAGGTGTCGCGCGGATCGGTGGCGCTGGCGGGCTGCCGCAGCGTCACCACCATCGGCGGCGCGGCAGCGCACAGGCCGGCGGCCAGCAGCAGGCCAGCAATCAGGAAACGATGAAGCGTCAAGGGCTGGGTTTCTCTTGTTTGGCCGCGATTTAAGCACCGTTCAAGGGCATGCCCGCCTCGTAAAATCGCGGCTTCGCCCGCTGGGCCAACAACAAGGGGCGATGCGATGGCGGTCTACCAGCTCGACGAGCATGTTCCCGACGTGGCCGAGTCGGCCTTCGTGGCCGACAGCGCCGAGGTCATCGGCCGCGTCACGCTGGGCGAAGGCGCGAGCGTCTGGTTCAACGCCGTGCTGCGCGGCGACAGCGACACGCTGACCATTGGCGCCGGCAGCAACATCCAGGACGGCTCGGTGCTGCATGCCGACCACGGTTTTCCGTTGGTCATCGGCGAAAACGTGACCGTGGGCCACCAGGTCATGCTGCATGGCTGCACGGTGGGTGACGAAAGCCTCATCGGCATCGGCGCCGTGGTCTTGAATGGCGCGCGCATCGGCCGCAACTGCATCGTCGGCGCGGGCGCGCTGGTGACCGAGGGCAAGGAATTTCCGGACGGCAGCCTCATCGTTGGCGCGCCGGCCAAGGTCGTGCGCCAGCTGACCGAGGAGCAGATCGCCGGCCTCAAGGCCAGTGCGGCCCATTACGTGAACAACGGCCGCCGTTACGCGGTCGGCTTGAAAAGAATCCGATGAGTGAATTGCACAAGTTTCTGTTTGACGGCCTGCCGGTGCGCGGCATGTTGGTGCGGCTGACCGACGCCTGGCGCGAGGTGCTGAGCCGCCGTGAACCCGGGCAGGAATACCCACCCGAGCTGCGCGACATGCTCGGCGAGATGAGCGCCGCAGCCGTGCTGATGCAGGCCAACATCAAGTTCAACGGCGCGCTGGTGTTGCAGGTGATGGGCGACGGCCCTGTCAAGCTGGCCGTGGCCGAGGCGCAGCCCGACCTGAGCTTTCGCGCCACGGCCAAGTGCGTCGGCACGGTCGAGCCCGGCGCGACGCTGGAGGCCATGGTCAACCTGCGCGGCCAGGGCCGCTGTGCCATCACGCTCGACCCCAAGGACAAGTTCCCCGGCCAGCAGCCCTACCAGGGCGTGGTGCCGCTGCACGGCGACCAGCGCGAGCCGCTGCAGAAGATGAGCGAGGTGCTGGAGCACTACATGCTGCAGTCCGAGCAACTGGACACCAAGCTCGTGCTGGCCGCCAATGGCGACATCGCCGCCGGCCTGCTGATCCAGCGCCTGCCCATCCAGGGCGAGGGCAACTTGGAGAACAAGCGCAATGAGGACGACATCGGCCTGTCCGAAGGCTTCAACCGCATCAGCATCCTGGCCGCCACGCTGACGGCCGAGGAACTGCTGACGCTGGACGCCGACACCATCCTGCGCCGCCTGTTCTGGGAGGAGACGGTGACGCGTTTCGAGCCGCAGGCGCCGCGCTTCGCCTGCACCTGCTCGCGCGAACGCGTCAGCCAAATGCTGCGCGGCCTGGGCCGCGAGGAGGCCGACAGCGTGCTGGCCGAGCGTGGCGAGATCGAGATCAGCTGCGACTTCTGCGGCCAGCACTACCGCTTCGATGCGGTGGACGTGGGCGTGCTGTTCGCACCGGCCAGCCATCAGCCCGAGGGCGGCGGGGCCACGCTCCAGTAGTCGCCGCAGCGCAACGCCCCTCATGCCTTCTGAGGACGCGCACCGTCCTGGTGATTGACGCCGCCGCGTCAAGCTGAGACCTTGGGCGGCTGCCCGTTTTCGCACGGGCCAGGAGCGGGCGATGGCGGATGCCAAAGGCGGCTTGGGTGGTTTTCCGTGGGCGAGCGCGGCGGTGTTGGTGGCGTTTGTGGCCAGCACCCAGCTGGTGCCCCATGCCTTCGAGCCGTTGCGCCCGGCCGAGAAGCCGCGCGCCCAGGCGCCGCTGGACCCGGAGCTGGAAGTCAACGCCCGGCTCTGGGAAGACCCCTTCGCCGCGCTGCGCCGCTACGAGACCGAACGCTCCGAGCGCTGCGAGCGCTTTCGCAAGCAAGCCTCCCGCGATATGGACGTGGACTGCCTGGACCGCATGGCCGAGGCGCGCGACCCGCGCAACATGCTCGCCAAGCTGGACCGCGACCACGACCAGCGCCTGGACGACACCCTGGTCGTGCTGGGCCTGCTGCCGGGGGCTGACTTCGTCGGCGCGGAGGAGGCGCGCCGCCGCGTGCGCTATGCCGCGCTGGCGGGCCTGCTGGCCATGGACTATGTGCCCGACAACGCCGAGCGCCTGAGCCTGCTGGAGTTCGACCTGCTGGAAGCGGCCCAGCCCCAGGCCGCTATTGCACCCGTCTCTGCGCCCGCCTCGGCGGCGAGCTCCCCGGTCAAGGCACGCGCACCCTTCGTCGTGCCCTACGAGCTGCTGTCGCAGCGCACCGGCCCCCGCGACAGGCCGGGCCGCGCGAGCGCCCGCTACGCCCAGGTGGCCGTGCTGTGGGTGGATGAGAACGCGCTGCCCAGCCGCAAGCTGGACGCGCTGGCCCGGCTGACGGCGCAGCTGATGGGCGAGAAGGCGCGTGGCTTTGCCAGCTTCAAGTTCAAGGAGGGCGGCCAGCCCAGCCTGGCCGTCATCGGCCCCTCGTCCACCGACGCGCTGCGCCAGGCCCTGGCCGACCTGCGCTGCGCGGCCGACCGCAGCACTGCCGCCTCGGCCGCGGCCGCACGCTGCGCCACGCCCGGCACGCAGGACAGCCTGGGCCTGGCGCCCGACGTGCTCGAGGGCTACCGGCTGCTGTCGCGTGCGGAGTTCTACAACTCGGCCTCGACGGCCCCCAACCGCATGCTGGCCGAGCTGAACAAGCAGGACCTGGATGCCTTCGTCACCGAGCAGTTCGGCCGCATCACCGGCGAGAACCGCCCGGTGCTGCTGCAGCGCACCGTGGGCAACGACGGCGAGCTGATCCGCAAGCTGGACGCCGAGATCCGCCTGCGCCTGTCGACGGAGAGCCGGCGCCGCGTCATCGTCGTCGCCGAGCGGGATTCGCTCTACGCGCAGTCGCTGGTGGCCGAACTGAAGCATCGGCTGGGGCAGGGCGGACAGGACAGGCTTCAGCTCGAAGTGGTGTATTTCTTCCGCGGCCTGGACGGCGTGACCTCCCGCGAGACGACGGCGCCCACCACCAGCAAGAGCACGCAGATGCTGGAATGGCCCGAGAGCCGTGACCAGCTCGACTACCTGCGCCGGCTGGGCGCCGACCTCAAGCGCAGCGAGACCAACCCGGAGCTGCCACCCATTGGCGCCATCGGCATCTTCGCCAATGACGTGCACGACAAGCTGCTCGTGCTGCAGGCCTTGCACGAGGGCTTCTCCGACAAGATGTTCTTCACGACGGACATGGACGCGCGCTACCTGCACCCGCGCACCCAGGCCTTCACGCGCAACCTCGTGGTCGCCAGCAGCCTGCCGCTGTCCTTCTATCCGCCGCCGCAGCAGGAGGAGAAGGCCGGCCCCGAAGCCGTCGACCTGCAGGCCGGCACGCCGCCGCTGCGCGATATCTACCAGACCAGCACCTACGCCGCCGCCCGCCGTGCCGGCTGCCGCGACGAGGCCTGCAAGCAGCGCGAGCGTGCCGCGCTGGACCTGGCCCTGCTCAACCCCTCGCTCTACGAGATCGGCCGCAGCAACGCCGTGCCCTTGGCGGGTTATGCGCTGGACGCGCGGCCGGCGCTCAACAACGCGGGGCGCATCTTCGTGGCCGTGCTGATGATCGCGATCACCGGCACGATGCTGCTGGTCTGGCCGTCCACGCCGGCCATCAAGCAGGCGCGGCGCGTCTTCCTGCGCGAGCCGACACTGGACAACCAGCCGCAGATGGACATGACGGCCATCGTGCTGGTGGCCTTGCACGCGGGGCTGTTCTCCTACGTGCTGGCCAGCCTCATCGAGTTCGTGCTGCCCAGCCGGCTGGACTTCATCCACGCCCTGCTGCTGGCCAGCCTGGCCGCCTTCGGTGCGCTGCTGGCCGTGCTGCCGGCGCTGCTGTCGGCGCGGCGCGAGCAGCCGGCGCCGCCCGATCAGGCGGCCGGCGTGGACAGGCTGCACCTCGTCGTGCTGCTGATGGTGGCCGGCGTGTGGCTGTGGCTGGCCTGGCCCGCCGCCGGCTGGCGCGGCACGGGCGCCTGCAGCACCTGCGAGCCGGTGGCCTGGCTGGAGGGCGTCAGCGCCTGGCCGTCCCACCTCATCCACCTGCTGGCGCTGTTCGCCATCTTCTGGACGTTGGACTGGGCCTGGGCCTGCACGCTGCACCTGCTGCGCCAGGACTCCGACTGGCTGCGCCTGCCGCGCCCCGTGCCGCAGCCGGTCGTGCGCAGCAACATGCGCGAGTTGGTGCGGGGCTGGTTCGAGCACGTCAGCGTGCTGTTCTGGAAGCCCGGCGTGGGCTACAGCTGCGACTTCGACAAGCTCTGGCAGGAGTACGGCGAGCGCGGCGAGGCGCGGCCGCGCGCGGCGCGCGTGCTGGTGTGGTTCGTGCTGACGGTCAGCCTCGTCGGCCTGATGTACCTGGGCCTGTCGGAGGGCCAGATCCCCGAGGTGCCGGTGCGCGGCGACGAGCATCGCCAGATCGTCAAGGCCACGCTCTACGTCATCCTGCTGATGCTGCCGCTGCTCATCGTCGCAGTGGCCGATGCCATCGTGCTGCTGGTGCGCTTCGTGCGCCACCTGAACGCCGGGCGCAGCTTCTACCCGGACACGACCATCGAGATGTTCTCCCGCTCGCTTGGCGAGGAACAGCAGGCGCTGTGGGCGCAGCGCTTCTGCGCCCGGCCCGAGGAGCGCAGCAAGAGCGGCGGCGGCTTTGCAATGCACACGCTGCTGGACGACTGGATCGACGTGCAGGTCGTGGCACGCCGCAGCGCGCCGGTCGCGCGGCTGGTCATCGGCCCCTTCGTCGTGCTGGCGCTGCTGGTGGTGGCGCGCAGCCGCTTGTTCGACAACTGGGCGCTGACGCCGGCCATCGCCGTGGGCGTGTGCTTCTACGTGGCGGCGCTGATCGGGCTGACCTTTTTGCTCAAGCAGTCCGCCGAGGCCACGCGCAAGCGCGCGCTGGAGTCCATGCAGGCCGACTTGCGCTGGCTGGCCGGCAGCGGCAAGCCGCTGAGCGATCTCGTCGAGCCCTTCAAGCGCTTGATCGCGCAGGTCGAGAACAACCAGCAGGGCGCCTTCGCGTCCTTCTTCGACCAGCCGCTGCTCAAGGCCATGCTCGTGCCGCTGGGCGGCGCGGGCGGTACGCAGCTGTTCGACTACCTGTTGCTCGGTCGCTGAACGGCTGCCATCGCGGTGGCCTGGCGGTCGGCATCGCTGCCGGCGATGTCCACCCAGGCGATGCCGCCGGCCGACAGCGCGGCGCGCAGCCGGGCGTCGAAGGCCTGCCGCACGGCCGGGCCGTCACGCTGGATGCCGTCGGCCTGCCAGGGCAGGTCGGGCGCACAGAGCAAGGTCACATCGCAGCGCCGCTGAAAGGCCAGGGCCTGGGCCAGCAGCGAGTCGTCGTTGAAGTAGTGCTGGCTGCACAGCGCCGTGATGAGGGGCGTGGTGTCGCAGATCACCAGCTCATGCTGGCGCGCGGCGGCTGCTATGCGCGCGGCCTGCTCGGCGGCGATGTGGGCYTGCTCGTGCTGCAGCGGCGTGCGGCCGTGGGCGTCGCACCACTCGCGCAGATATTCGGTGACAAGGCCGGCGTTGAAGTGCGCCGCCAGCACCTCGGTCAACGTGGACTTGCCGGTGCACTCGGCTCCGAGCAACGTGACGAGACGGCTCACGCCTTTCTCCAGGCGCGCCAGCCGATCACGCTCATCGGAATGAAGCCGGCATAGAGGATCACCGTCAGCCAATAGCCTTTGAACCCGAACAGCACAACGCTGACGACGTTGACGACGATCCAGGTCGGCCAGTTCTCCTCGTACTTGCGCGCCAGCAGCCACTGGCCCAGCAGGCTGGCGACGGTGGGGAAGGCGTCCCAGTAGGGCAGCGGCGAATCGGTAGCCGTGGCCAGGAAAAGTCCCAGCAGCGGCCATGCGCCCAGCGTCAGCAGCACGGGCGGAAGCAGCCCTTGCAGGCCCAGGCGGCGCACCTTCAAGGTTTCGCCCTCGCGGGTGCGACCAAAGCGCCATTGCCACCAGCCCCAGACGGCCAACGCGGAGAACACGAGTTGCAGCCCGGCCTCGCCGTACAGCTTGCCGTCCCAGAACAGCGCGAAATACATCAGCGAGCTGACCAGGGCTAACGGCCATGCCAGCAGATTCACCCGCATATTGCAGATGACCATCCACACAGCCAGCACGAAGGCGACCAGCTCCAACCAGGAGATGGGGCTGCCGAAGGCGGAGAAAGCCGGCGCAAGCAGCGCCGCCCACAGGGTGGCGAGCATCAGCGCCTGACGCTCGACGCAGGGCTTGTCGCGACAGGCACGAAGACCTCGTCGGACTTGATCATGCCGAGCTCGAAGCGGGCCTTCTCTTCCACCATCTCCAGGCCTTCGCGCAGATCGCGCAGCTCGGCCTGCAGCTGGGCATTACGCGCGCGGGCCTTGTCGTTCTCGGCCCGCGCATCGGCCACCTCCTCCCGGAGATGAGCCACGTACGGAAGGCTGCCCCGGCCCACCCAAAGTTGGGCCTGGATGGCGATCAAAAAGACCGCCAGGACCAGGGCTAAGACCTTCAAGCTCAGCGCAGGTTGTAGAAGGCAGCGCGGCCGGGGTAGACCGCCACGTCGCCCAGGTCCTCTTCGATGCGCAGCAGCTGGTTGTACTTGGCCATGCGGTCCGAGCGCGACAGCGAGCCGGTCTTGATCTGGCCGGCATTCAGGCCGACGGCGATGTCGGAGATGGTGCTGTCCTCGGTCTCGCCCGAGCGGTGCGAGATGACGGCGGTGTAGCCCGCGCGCTTGGCCATCTCGATGGCGGCGAAGGTTTCGGTCAGCGTGCCGATCTGGTTGATCTTGATCAGGATCGAATTGGCGATGCCCTTGTCGATGCCCTCTTGCAGGATCTTGGTGTTGGTCACGAACAGGTCGTCGCCGACGATCTGCACGTTCTTGCCCAGGCGGTCGGTCAGGATCTTCCAGCCGTCCCAGTCGCCTTCGGCCATGCCGTCTTCGATGGAGATGATGGGGTACTTGTCGACCCAGGTGGCCAGCATGTCGGTCCATTCCTGGGCCGTCAGCTGGATGCCGCCTTCGCCTTCGAGSASGTACTTGCCGTCCTTGTAGAACTCGCTGGCGGCGCAGTCCAGGGCGATGGCGATCTGCTCACCGGCGCGATAGCCGGCTTTGTCGATGGCCTGCAGGATCAGCTGGATGGCAGCCTCATGGCTTTCGACGCTGGGCGCGAAACCGCCTTCGTCGCCCACGGCGGTGGAGATGCCCTTGTCATGCAGGATCTTCTTCAGCGCGTGGAAGACCTCGGCACCCCAGCGCAGCGCTTCGCGGAAGCTCGGTGCGCCCACGGGGACGATCATCAGCTCCTGCAGGTCCAGCGAATTGTTGGCGTGGGCGCCGCCGTTGATGACGTTCATCATCGGCACGGGCAGCTGGCAGCCGTTCATGCCGCCGAAGTAGCGGTACAGCGGCAGGCCCGACTCTTCAGCCGCGGCGCGGGCCACGGCCATGGACACGGCCAGCATCGCGTTGGCGCCCAGGCGGCTCTTGTTCTCGGTGCCGTCCAGGTCGATCAGCGTCTTGTCCAGGAAGGCCTGCTCGGAGGCGTCCAGGCCCAGCACGGCTTCGCTGATCTCCGTGTTGATGTGCTCGACGGCCTTCAGCACGCCCTTGCCCAGGTAGCGGCTCTTGTCGCCGTCGCGCAGCTCGATGGCTTCGCGCGAACCGGTGGACGCGCCCGACGGCACGGCCGCGCGACCCATGACGCCGGACTCCAGCAGCACGTCGCATTCGACGGTGGGATTGCCGCGGCTGTCGAGGATTTCTCGACCGACGATGTCAACGATGGCGCTCATTCAGTGTCTCCAGGAAAGTGAAAAATTCGGGGCGGATGCAGTGTGCCAAGCGGGCGTTACCGCGTCACATCAATCGGCCGGTGCGGCGCGCGAGTTTAAGTGCTGGCATGGTCGGTCGGCCCCTGCCGCCACAGCCGCCACGTCACGGCGGCGAGTGCAGCGACGCCCAGGCCGAGCACGGCCCACAGCAACAGGCGACGCGGTGGCAGGGCGGGCGCGGCCGGTTCGGCTTGGGCGATGAAGCTGCCGAGGCTGGCCTGGCCCAGGCGTGATTGCTCGCGCGGCCAGTCGGGCACCACGTCGGTCAGCGGACGCGGGCCGGCCTCGGGCGTGACCTGGCCGACCTGCAGACTGAACGGCGGTTCGCCCTGCGCGGCCCAGACGAGGCGGGCGGTGCGCACGGTCCAGCCCAGGCGCAATGTCYCGGCGGGCGGCAGTGCGGCGCCGCGCGGCGGCAGCAGGCGCAGCTCACTGGCGCTCACGGGCAGGCTCAGCGCGGGTGCCGTGTCGGCCGGCGCGTCGCCGCGGTCGACGCGGTAGAAAACGCTGCGGGCGATGGTCTGCCAAGGGGCCTGCGGGCTGGAGCGGGTCTGCACCTGCACGGGCAGCACCCACGTGCCTTGGCTTCCGGACAGTGTCAGGCTTAGCAGCGGCTGCGGGCCACCCAGGGGCACGACCCAGCCGCCGTCGGCGTCTGGCGTGGGCAACGTGGCCGTACGAACGAGCTGCTGCGGCGCCGAACCGGCGGGCTGGGCCAGCAGCGTGGCGCCGTCTGGCATCACGGCGCGGGCCGAATCGTCCCAGACCAGGCGCAGATAGCGCTGCGGCTGGCCGGGCAGGGCCACAAGCGGCTGGCCCAGGGGCGCGCCGTCTGCGTTGCGCAGGCCCAGCAGCTGGCCGGTGCCGAGGAAGCGCCAGGCCTGCAGGTCGCCACTGGTTTCGAGCCGATAGCCAGCCTGGAAGGGCGGCGCGTCGGCGGGCCAGCGCAGGCGCAGCTGCTGCGGCTCGGCAGGCCAGCGGGCGGGCTCGCCCAGGTCCAGCAGCCAGCCGGCCGGCGCCTTGTTCGGCGGCGCCGAGGCCGGCTGGGGCGCTGGCGGCAACGCGAACAGCTTCAGCTCGCGCTCGGGCGGAACCGTGAAGCTGTTGTCCGGCAGCAGTGCGAAGGGCACGCGCCGGCCTTGTGCATCCAGCAACTGCCAGTCGCCCAGGTCGCTGCCCAGGCTGTGCTGCCAGGCCTCGGCGCCGGCGTCCAGCGTCAGGAAGGGCGCGGGCTGGGTGACCTGGACGGGAGCGCGGTACGGCAC
>NZ_JBGCUM010000093.1:0-11716 GCF_054177665.1 Roseateles sp. P5_E8
TGTCGTCGGCGACGCGACGCTGAACCGCTTCTTCAGCTTTCACGTCATCGCCGTGCCGCTGGTGCTGCTGGGCCTGGTGGTCGCCCACTTGCTGGCGCTGCACGATGTGGGTTCGAACAACCCGGACGGCGTCGAGATCAAGAAGGGCCCCAAGGACGCGAGTGGCAAGCCGCTGGACGGCGTGCCCTTCCACCCGTTCTACACGGTGCACGACCTCTACGGCGTCTGCCTGTTCCTGATGGTCTTCACAGCCATCCTGTTCTTCGCGCCTGAGATGGGCGGCTACTTCCTGGAGTACAACAACTTCATCCCGGCCGACCCGCTGAAGACGCCGGCGCACATCGCCCCGGTCTGGTACTTCACGCCTTACTACTCGATGCTGCGCGCGACGACCGACACCATGGTCAACGTGCTGTGCGTGTTGATCGGCCTTGCCGCCGTCGTGAGCTTCCTGAAGGGCAAGTTCGGTAGCACGGCCAAGGTGGCCTTGCTGGTGCTGGCCGCCGTGGCGATCTTCCTGCTCAAGGTCTTCGACGCGAAGTTCTGGGGCGTGGTCGTCATGGGTGGCGCGGTCGTCATCCTGTTCTTCCTGCCCTGGTTCGATCACAGCCCGGTGAAGTCCATCCGCTACCGCCCGGACTGGCACAAGGTTCTGTACACCGTGTTCGTGGTGTTCTTCGTGTGGCTGGGCTACCTGGGCATCCAGCCGCCGAGCGACATCGGCACCCTGGTGGCGCAGGTGGGCACCTTGTTCTACTTCGGCTTCTTCCTGCTGATGCCGTGGTGGAGCCGCCTGGGTACGCCCAAGCCCGTGCCCGACCGTGTGACCTTCCAGGCCCACTGATTGAGCCACGGAGCAAGAACACCTATGAAAAAGCTGATCGCCATCCTGCTGGCTTCGTTGAGCCTGGCCGGTGCCGCGCACGCCTCCGGCGGCGGCATCGAATGGGACAAGTTCCCCAAGGAAAAGATGTCGGACATGGCAGCGTTGCAGAACGGCGCCAAGCTGTTCGTCAACTACTGCCTGAACTGCCACTCGGCCGCCTACATGCGCTATAACCGCATGCGCGACATCGGCCTGACCGAAGCCGACATCAAGAACAACCTGCTGTTCGCGGCCGACAAGGTCGGCGAGACCATGAAGGTCAGCCTGGACGCGAAGGACGCCAAGGCCTTCTTCGGCGCCAACCCGCCCGACCTGACCGTCATCGCCCGCTCGCGCGCCGACGGCGCCAAGGGTTCGGGGGCTGACTACCTCTACACCTACATGCGGAACTTCTACCGCGACGACACCAAGGCGACGGGCTGGAACAACCTGGCCTTCCCCAGCGTCGCGATGCCGCATGTGATGTGGGAACTGCAAGGCCAGCGCGCCGCCAAGTTCGAAGAGGTCGCGGACCCGCATGACCATGCCAAGAAGATCCATGTCTTCGCCGGTTACGAGCAACTGACGCCTGGCACGCTGAACGAGCGCCAGTACGACGAGGCCACGGCCGACCTGGTCGCCTACCTGCAATGGATGGGCGAGCCGGCACAGGCGCAGCGCTTCCAGCTCGGCGTCATCGTGCTGATCTTCCTCGGCTTCCTGACCATCTTTGCCTGGCGCCTCAACGCCTCGTACTGGAAGGACGTGAAGTAATAGCCAAGTCCCGGTGCCGCCTCACGGCGGTGCCGAACCACGCAGTGGGGCGCGCTACGGCCACCCACTGCGTTTGCTTTTCAGCGCGGCTCCACCGCTGCGCTTTTTTGATTGACTGACCCCTCGGGAGCCCAAGCCATGATGGTCCTTTACTCCGGCACCACCGACCCCTACTCGCACCGCTGCCGCTTCGTGCTGTTCGAGAAAGGCATGGACTTCGAAATCCGTGACGTTGACCTGTTCGCGAAGCCTGAAGACATCGCCCTGATGAACCCGTACAACGAGGTGCCCATCCTTGTTGAGCGTGACCTCATCCTGTACGAATCGCACATCATCAACGAGTACATCGACGAGCGCTTCCCGCACCCGCAGCTGATGCCCGGCGACCCGGTGGCCCGCGCGCGCGTGCGCCTGTTCCTGCTGAACTTCGAGAAGGAACTGTTCGCCCACGTGAACATCCTCGAAGGCCGCGGCACGACGACCAAGGCGACCGACAAGCAGCTCGAAAAGGCCCGCTCGCAGATCCGCGACCGCCTGACCCAGCTCGCGCCGATCTTCCTGAAGAACAAGTACATGCTGGGCGACGACTTCTCGATGCTCGACGTGGCCATCGCCCCGCTGCTGTGGCGCCTGGACTACTACGGCATCGACATGTCCAAGAACGCGCTGCCGCTGCTCAAGTACGCCGAGCGCATCTTCAGCCGCCCGGCCTACATCGAGGCGCTGACGCCGTCCGAAAAGGTCATGCGCCGCTGATGGACCAGACCCCGGCCCCTGGTGGCGCGGGCAATGGCACGCCCACCCGCCCCTACCTGATCCGCGCTCTGCACGACTGGTGCACGGACAACGGCTTCACGCCCTACATCGCGGTCCATGTCGACCGTTCGGTGCAGGTGCCAATAGAGTACGTGTCCAACAACGAGATCGTGCTGAACGTCGGCTTCGACGCGACCAGCGGGCTGGACCTCGGCAACGAATTCATCCAGTTCAAGGCTCGCTTCGGCGGCGTTGCGCGGGAGATCGTCGTGCCGGTGGATCATGTCGTCGCGATCTACGCGCGCGAGAACGGTCAGGGCATGGCCTTTCCGGCGCCCGAGGCCCCGGCCGAAGGCGTGCCGTCGACACCGATCGCCACGGCGCCTGCCGAGCCGCGTCGCAGCGGCTTGCGTCTCGCGAGCGAAGCCAGTGACGACGAGGGCGACGACACGCCCCCCGACGCACCGAGCAGTGGCCCGCGGCCTTCGCTCAAGCGGGTGAAGTGACGGTCTAGAATCCTTCCTCTGTTTTCGCCGGCTTAGCTCAGTTGGTAGAGCAACCGCCTTGTAAGCGGTAGGTCATCAGTTCGAATCCGATAGCCGGCACCAAATCTCCGAGTCACCACGGCTCGCGAAGCATCAAGACCCTCAAGCCGTTGAACGACTTGAGGGTCTTTTTCATGGCGCCCACGCATCAGCGCCGCATGCCAAACCCGCGCAGCGTGACCACCTGCTTGAACGCCCCATCCTTGACGTTCACCGCCGCCAGATTGAAGGTCGGTACGCCACCAGGCCCGGTGACGTTGTTGCTGAAGCCTATGCCCTTGGGTTTGCCGCTGACAGTGGAGACGCCCAGGCGCCCCGAGTTGTCTTCGTCGTGTACCACCGAGAAGGCGTAGCGGCCGGGCGGCAGCTTGCCAAAGACGAGGCTGGTGCCCTCCACGCGCGCCGGCACGCGCGCCGTCAGCTTGCAGCCGTTGGGGAAGCGCTCGTTCTCGGCGCACAGCATCGCGCGCATCGTGCCCTGGCTGCTGTTGGCGCCCATGACGACGAACTCCGCGCTGGCCTCCGCGCCGTGGGCCAGGCCGCCGCTTGCTAACAGGACGGTCGCGAGGAAGGTCTGGGTTCTGGAAATGATCATGCTTGGCTCCGAATCGTCGGGCCCCATGCCCGCTTGCGAAGCAGTCTAGGAACGCCCGCCGGGCGGCTCTACTGCTAGTTCTGACAGGCCGCAAGCCGATTGCAGGATTTGACAGGTACCCCCTGTCGGCGAGCCGAATTGCAGACTTTGACAGTTGGGCGTTCAGGCCCGTTGGACAAACATCCGTTCCACGCAATTCGCGCTGATCCACGGAGCCACCCAAATGAATTTCGTTTGTGCACCCGCCGCAGAAATTCCCCAGGCCCTCTATGACTCGCTCGCTGCTTACCGCTACGAGGTGTTCGTTCAGCGCCTGGGCTGGGAGCTGCCCTCGCAGCCCGGCTACGAGCAGGACCAATTCGATCACGCCGAAACCGTTCATGTGGTGGCTCGCCGGCTCGACGGCGGCATCGTCGGCTGCGGCCGCCTGCTGCCCACCACCGGCCCCTACCTGCTCGAACAAGTCTTCCCGCGCCTGCTGAACGGCCTGCCGACGCCGCGCAGCCCGCAGATCTGGGAGCTGTCGCGCTTTGCCGCCATGCCGGTGAGCGGCACTGAAGCATCCACCGCGCCCGACTACATGGCCGAGCGCGTGCTGTTGCAGGCCCTGCGGTTCTGCGCTCAGCGTGGCGTGACCCATCTGCTGGCCGTGTCGACGCCGCCGGTGGAGCGACTGCTGCAGCGCGCCGGTGTCGAGTGCCAGCGTCTGGGCCCGCCGGAGATGTGCGGCGGCAAGCCGGTGATCGCCTTTGTCATCGCGGTGAGCGACGCCTCCATTGCCGCACTGGCCCGCATCGAAGAAGCGGCCCTGGCCCAGGAGGCTCCGGTTCGCGCGGCACGCGGCGAAGGCCTGCATGTGCTGCAAGAGTTGCAGGCCCTGGCATTCGAGCAGCTGGGTGTCGCCGCGCGGCCTGAGGCGCTGGCCCCGGTCAGCGCCGACTGTTCACCCACCACCATTCACTGACTCCGCCCCTTGACCTTCGGCCCGGAGCCGCCCCAGATGGGGGCCTGATTCGCGCGGCTATGCTGCGCGTCGAGTGCTCCGACCGAGAACCCATCGGTGACAGCCATGTTTGCTTCAACGCCTTCCACGATGATTGATCCGCTGATCCGCCTGCGCACTGAGGACTTGCTCGAGTTGCAGCATGTCCACCTGTACTCGGAGCTGGACGGCAACCCACTGGCCCCCGGTGTCAAAGCTGGCACCGTGTCCGGCTACACGGAATGGGCCAGTGCCAACCGCCAGCCGGCCTTGAGCTTCAGCTGGGACTGGACTTACAGCCCCGAGACCCAGCGCCTGCAAGCGCAGTGGAGCAGCCTGCGCACCAACCTGCGCGTCGTCGACTCTGAGGGTGAAGACCTGGGCGTCGAATGCACCCGGTTGTGCGTGGCCCGGCTGATGACGCGCGCGAGCTGGGAGCGGGTGATCGCCGAGAGCCTGGACCTGGCGCTGACGATGCCGCCCGACTCACGGCACTGAGCCCGGACAACGCTCTAACGCTCTACCAGAGCAGGCCCAGCATCGCCGCGCGCACCGCCGCGCTGGTCTTGTTGCACGCCCCCAGCTTGGCCACCACGCTGTTGATGTGGAAGTTGATGGTGCGCTCCGAGATGTTCAGGATGTCCGCCACCTCGGCGGACGTCTTGCCTTCGGCCGTCCAGCGCAGCACGTCGATCTCACGGTCGGTCAACTCGGCCGTGGCCTGGTCGCGGGCCGGGTCCTGGCCGCTGGCCTTCATCGCCTCGTGGCCGGTGTGCACCAGCCACTGCATGCGTGGCGTCAGCCGGGCCAGCTCGGCATCGGTCAACGGCCCTTCGGAGCGGGCCATGATGAGCATGCTGTAGGTGCCTTCGGGGTCGCGCCGCGACTGCGCCCAGCCGTGGCGCAGGCCGTGGCTTTGGGCCTCGGACCACATCTGCGGCGTGCTGGCGAAGAACGCATCGTTCCAGATCACCGGCGACGAGGAGCGCATGCCATGCGCGACCGTTGGGTCGCTCTCCATATAGCCCTGCTCGTGATAGCGCTGCAGCCAGGCGGAGGGGTAGTTGCTGTGCATGGTGGTGCGCGGCTTGGTGATCGGCACCGGCAGGCGCATGCCATGGGTGCAGAACTCGAAGCCGATGTCCGCCGCGTGATCGGCAATGATCACGAAGCAGGCCTCGGGCGTCGCCTGGGCCGCAATTCCATCCAGCAAATCCGCTGCTTGCCAATCCATCGCTGCACTCCTCTGCCTTGGACGGGGCCACACGAAAACCCGGGCCAGCCAGGTCGCGGTGGCTATCGTCGGCGAGCTGTGGTGCTGGCGCGCTCGGGATGAGCCCGTCGCTGTTGGTGGTGACAGGAAGACCCGCGCGATGACGGCGCGGGCTTTGCCAGCCTCTGGGGCGCGCCCAACGGCCGGATGCGGTTCAAGCGAGCGTGAGGCGCTCGTTGGTGACGCCGCAGTCCCTCAAGCGGCCAGAGCCGCGCTCTCGGGCGCCACGCGAGCGGCGTTGGCGGCGGTGTCGGGCAGGGCCAGGAATTGGCCCTTGTCCAGATGCATGCGGCGCGACGCCACGGCGGCGGCCTGCGGGTCGTGGGTGACCATGACGATGGTCTTGCCCAGCTCGCGGTTGAGCAGCGACAGGATCTGCAGCACCTCGTCGGAGGTGTGCCGGTCGAGGTTGCCGGTGGGTTCGTCGCACAGGATGATTTCCGTGTCCGATACGATGGCCCGCGCGATGGCCACGCGCTGCTGCTGGCCGCCCGAGAGCTGCGAGGGCAGCCGGGCGGCCTGGCTGGGCAGGCCCACCAGTTCCATCGCAGCGGCCACCTTCTCGCGCCGCTGGGCGGACGACATGGCCGTCAGCATCAAGGTCAGCTCGACATTGCGTGCCACGCTCAGCATCGGCAGCAGGTTGTACTGCTGGAAGATGAAGGCCGCGTTCGCGGCGCGCCATTGCGAGAGCTGGGCTTCGCTCATCGCCTCCAGCGCCTGGCCGCGGAACAGGATGCGCCCGGCGTCGGCGCGGTCGATGCCGCCCAGCAGGTTGAGCAAGGTGCTCTTGCCCGAGCCGGACGGACCCATCATGGCGAGGAAGTCGCCGGCGTGGATGTCCAGGTCGAGGTGGTTGAAGATGGAGACGACGTCGTCGCCGCGCTGGTAGCGCTTGACGACGCCTTGCAGCGAGAACAGGGCGGGTGCGGTGCTCATGGCGTTTCCTTGGCAGTCACTCAGAGGAACAGGACCTTGACGGCCATGTCGGGCAGGATGCGCGGGTCGGCGTCCAGCAGCTTGATGCGCACCCGCACGGTGGACTTGGCACGGTCGGCGTTGGGCATCACGCGCAGCACCTCGCCCGCGATCTGCCAGCCCTTGTGCGAGTACAGCTCGGCGCTGACCTTGCGGCCGGGCTCGACCTTGCTGAGCAGGTCTTCGTTGACGTCCACCACCAGTTCCAGCGAGCGCATGTCGACGATGGTGTAGATGCCGGTGCGGGTGTAGCCGCCGCCGGCGCCACCGGGGGCGACGATCTCGCCGACCTGGGCGTTGCGCGCCAGGATGACGCCGTCGAAGGGCGCGCGCACGGTGTAGTCGTCCAGCGCCTGGGCCTGGCGCTGTACCTGAAGTTCGCCTAGGGCGGCGTCGGCCTTGGCGCTGGCGAGGTTGCTCTGTGCCACCTCCAGCGCCGTGCGGCTCTTGCTGAGGCGCGACTCGCTGGTGAAGTTCTGGTCGCGCAGCGATTGCTCGCGGTCCAGGTCGCGTTGTGCCTCGTGCAGCTGGGCCTGTGCCGCACCCTGGCGGGCCCGCGCGGCGGCGAGTTGGGCCTGAGCCAGGCCGAATTCAGTGCGGGCCTGCTGGTCGGCCATGCGCGCCAGCACCTGGCCGCGCTTGACCAGCGTGCCCTCGTCGGCCAGCACCTCGGACACCTGGCCCAGCGTGCGCGCCGAGACCGTCGCCGTGCGCGTGGCGGCCACGAAGCCCGAGGCCTCGAAGCGCACGCCCGCTGGGGCCGGGCGCAGCGGCGCGGTGGTGGGAGCCGGCGCGGTGGTGGCCTGCGCGACCGGCAGGCCGGGCACGCTCAGGTCGCGCTGACTGCCGGTGGCCAGCAGCACGGCCAGGGCGACCGTTTGAAGACCCAGCGCGGCCACGGCCCAGGCCGGCATGCGGCGACTGCGTGGCGCGGGTGCGCTCACCGCAGGTGCAGGCGAAGCTGCTTCGGCGCCGGCCTGCCCATGGTGCGACAGGCGCAGCGTGGCCATCAGTTGCGCGCGGCGCTCGGCGCCGGCATCGAGGGAAAGGGTTGGGGCGCTCATGACGCGGCTCCTTGACGGCTGTTCAACACGCGCCAGGCCGGCAGCAGCCCACCCAGGGCCCCCACGGCCAGCGCCAGAAGCAGGGCCGCCAGCACACTGCCGGCGTCCAGCTGCCAATCGAAATGCACGCTGGAGAAACCGGCGCCCACAGTCACGCCCTGAACGCCGTTGAAGGCCAGCCAGCCGATGACCGCGCCGCACAGCGCGCCCAGGGCCGACAGGATCAGCGCCTCCGCCAGCACGCACAGCGCCACCACGCGGCTGCTGTAACCCAGCAGGTTGAGCACGCGCAAGCTGTGCCGGCGCGCATGCACGGTGATCGACAAGGTGTTCAGCGTGCCCGCCACCGTGCCCACCGCGAGCACCGCCGCCAGCGGCCAGCCGAGGTAGACCAGCAGGTTGTGCGTGCCCGCGGCCTGCTGCTCGAAGAACTGCCGCTCGGTCTGCACGCTCAGCTTGAGCCGGCTGTCCTGCGCGGCGTGCTGCTGCAGGGCGGCCAGGCTGGCATCGGTATCTGGGCCGGCGAGCTGGGCGCGCAGCGACTGGAACTGCCCCTGGCGCCCGTAGGCCGCCTGCACCGCGCCGACATCGGCCCAGGCCTCGGTCTCGAACAGCGCGGCGTCCAGCGCGTACAGCCCCACCACCTGCCAGTCGCGCCCAGCCAGGCGCACCGTGCGGCCCACGTTGAGCTCATCGCCCTGCACGGCCAGGCGGCGGCCGATGACGATCTCGTTGCGCCCCGGCGTGAACAGGCGCCCCTGCACGATCTGCAGTCCCGCACGCAGTGCCAGGCCTTGTGCGTCCATGCCGCGCAGGTTGAAGTTCTGGCGGCCGCGCTCGCCGCGCGCCACCGCCACCGTCATGCTGAACTCGGCCGACACCTGCGGCTGGCCGTCGCGCTGGGCGATGCCCGGCCCGGCCGACAGCAGCGACACCTGCTCGCGCGTCAGGCGGCTGCCGGGCTCGCTGGTGGCCTCTTCGGCCAGCATCACAGCCACCTCGGTGGAGCCGGTATTGCGCTGGCTGCGCTGGTAGCCGTCGGCCATCGCCAGGAAGCCCAGCAGCACCAGCACGACCAGCATCACGCACAGCGCCACCGTGGCGCTGGCCCACTTGTTGCGCCACAGGCTCGCCAGCGAGACCTGCATCAGCGGCGGCCATTGGCGCCAGGGGGAGGAGAGCTTGGTGTTCATGGCCGTGAGGTTGCGCTGGGGCTCAACCGTTGTCGACTGTCAAAGCCTGCAGCGGGCGGATGCGCAGGGCCAGCAGCGCGGGGATCAGGCCCGTCAGCAGGCTCACCACCGCCGCGATCAGCGCGGCCTCGCCCACCACCGCCCAGGGCAGCACCACGTCGGGCATGAACTGCGAGAGCCGGCGTGTCACCAGCAGGTTGAACAGCGCGCCTGCGCCGATGCCGATCACCGAGCCTATCCACACCAGCGCGCCGGAGCGCCAGAACACCAGGCGCAGCACGCGGGCGTGCGACCAGCCCAGCACCTTGAGCACGCCGATGTCCCGCGTGCCCTGGCGCACCGCCAGCGCCAGCGTGCTGCCCACCACCAGCATGAGCGAGCCGAAGGCCGCGGCGATGACCGCCTTGATCATGAAGGTGACGTTGCCGAACTGGGCGAAGAACTCGCTGTGGAAGGCCTGATCGGTGTTGCTGTTGGTGGGGTCCGACGTGGTGGCAAAGGCCGCGTCGATCTCGTTGGCCAGGGCTTGCACGGAGACGCCGGGCTTGGCCGTCACCATGAACGAGCCCACCGTGTCGCGCCACAGCGAGCGTGCCTCGTTGAGGGTGTCGTAGTGCATCAGGATGAAGTTGCGGCCGCCGCCGCTGTCGGCGCTGGTGAAGGTGCCCGCCACGCGCAGCCGCCAGGCGGGCTCGCCGGCCGGCGGCTGGAACAGGATGCTGCCGAGCGGCACCACGTCGCCCACCTTCCAGCCGTAGCGGTCGGCCAGGCCGCGGCTCACGAGGATGCCGTCGCGCTGCGCGTAGAAGGCCTCGGCCACGCCGGGTGCGACGATCATGTCGGGGTGTTGGGCCAGCCAGGCCTGGGGCTGCACCGCGAACACCATCTGCATCTGGCGTTGGTCCTGGTAGTAGGCGCCCAGCCAGGTCGCGTGGCCCACCATGGCCACGCCCGGCAGCGCCTCGATGCGCGCCTTCTGCCCGACGGGCAGCTGCGCCATCAGGCCCGACTGCGGCGTGATGATGAGGCGCTGGCCGGAGACCGACTCCTCGCCGCTGTCCAGCGAATAGCGCAGCGAGCCCAGCACGGCGTAGGCCGCAAAGGTCAGCGCGATGCTGGCCAGCAGGATGAAGGTGTGCAGCCGCTGGTGGCGCAGCTGTTCGAGGACGACCCAGAGTTCTTTCATGACGGCTCCTTCGGGCTCACGCGGCCAGGGGTTGGGGGGCGGCCTCGCGCGCAAGGGCATGCGCGGTGCGGGCCAGGCTGCGTGCCAATGCCACCTCCTGCAGCGGCGCCAGGCCCAGGCGGTTGTTGAGCATGTGCAGCTGCGACGCCAGCATGGCTTGCAGCGCCAGCCGGTGCTGGGCCTCGTCGGCCACTGGGGCATTGGTGATGGGCGAGATCAGCAGGCCCTGGTAACGCTGGATGTCCCATTGCGCCACTGCGGCATCCAGCCCCGCCATCAGCAACGCGGCCGGGCTGCGTGACGTGGCGCCATCGCGCGCGCCTTGCAGCTGCTGCGCCAGGCGCTGGCACTGCTCGGTCGTCGGTGCCGGGGCTTGTGTGGCCGGCGCACTGAAGGCCTTGACCTCGGCCGAGCTCATCGTCCAGTAGGCCACGTAGTCGTCCAGGAAGCGCGCCACGCCCGCCAGGTCGGGCTGCCAGGCCTGCGCGAACAAGGGCATCAGGCTGGCCGCCAGCTGCAGGCGGCGCGACACATCGCCGGGGCTGGCCCGCACCAGGCTCAGCGCCAGCGTGCTGCCGAGGTCGAACAGGCCCTCGTTGACTGGCAGGCCCGCCGCCCCGCCGTAGCGGCGCCATTCGGGCTCGTAGGGCATCACCTGCACGCTGCCTTCGTCGAACCACGGCAGGTGCGCGAGGTCCAGCGGTTGGCCGTCGAAGAAGTGGTTGCGGTAGTAGGCCTCGCGTGTCGGCGGCTGTGCGCTCAGATAGCCGGGCACGGCGGCGCGGGCGTCGGCCAGCAACTGCTCGCGGCCCGCCGGCGACAGGGCGCGCAGGCGCAGCCGCAGGTGAGGGCCGCCCTCCCAGTAGCGCAGGAAGAACCAACCGGTGGCGCCGCCGCTGCCTATCAGGCTGCGTACCTGGGGCGTGACCCAGTCGAGCAGGAAGCGGTCGGCGGCGGCGGCATCGGACAGGAAGATGTGCAGCGCGAACCAGTCGTTGGCATGGGCTTGGGGGTCGGTCATGACGGGGCTCCTAGAGTTCCCAGCGGGTGTTGGTGCTGCGGTTCAGGCCGCACATCACCTGGTAGACAAGCGGGCCGGGCAGCGCGAGGCCGCCTTCCAGCACCGCCTCGCGCATCATGCGAAGCGGCCGGGCGAACAGGCCGAAGGCGGTGGCGGCGAGGCTGAAGTCCTGCGCCTGCGCACCGGCCGCCAGGTGCAGGCGGCGCAGCGCGGCGCTGCCGTGGCGGGCCTGGGCGGCGTCCAGGTCGGCGCACCACAGCGCGTGGCACTTCAGGCCCAGCAGGTTGTGCGGCACGCCGGGGTGGGGCAGGGCGTCCTGAAGCAAGGCCTTGAGCTGCGTGGCGGGCAGCGCGCTGAACTGATCACCCTCGGGTGTGAACAGGCCGGGCGCGCCGGCAGCGTCGTCCAGCCAGACCAGCAGCGGCTGCAGCTCGGCCTCGCCCGGCAGGGTCTGGCGGCGCGCGGCCAGCTGGCGCCACAGCGC
>NZ_JBGCUM010000094.1:0-11438 GCF_054177665.1 Roseateles sp. P5_E8
ACGCCCAGCTCGTCCAGCGACTTCAGCTCGCCGCTGTCCGTCTTGCCGTCGTGGTTGGCGTCGACCCAGACCTTCAGTTCCTTCCAGTTGGCGTCCTTGGCGTCCAGCTTGCCGTCGTGGTTCGTGTCCTGCTCGGCCATGGCGACGTAGCCATCCTTGGCGTGCTTGCCGTTGGCCAGAACGGTGCCCATGCCAAACAGTTCGCTGCCGTTGTTGATGACGCCGTCGTGGTTGCGGTCCATCACCAGCAGGCCGTCGTTGCCCGCAACCCAGCCGACCTTGTTCACCAGGCCGGTGCCCAGCAGGTCGAAGTTGACGCCCTGGGCGGCAGCCAGCGTGTTGATGCCGTGGCCGTCCAGGTCCAGCGCGATCGGTGTGACCGCGAAGTAGGCGTTCAACTGGGCGCCGTTCATCTCGCCAACGGYAGCACCGCTCAGCGCGTCAAGCTGCGCCATGCTCATCGCGGCGATGTCGGCGGTCTCCAGGCCGTGGATCTGCTCGGTCGTCAGCGCGTGGACCTGGTCGGTCGTCAGCGACGCGGCCTGAGCCGTGGTCAGCGCGGTGATCTGCGTCACCTTCAGGTCTTCGAACTGGGCCGTCGTCAGGGCCGCGATCTGGGCGGTGCCCAGGGCCGCGAAGTTGGCCGTGCTTAGCGCACGCAGGTCGTCGCTCTCCAGCTTGGCCATCTGGGCCGTCGAGAAGGACTGGACTTGTGCCGAGGTCATCACCCCGAACTGCGAGGCCGTGAAGGCGTTCAGGTCGTCCGTCGACAGGTGGTTGATCTGCGTCGTCGTCATGACCGACACGCGGCCGGCAAGGCCGGTCAGCTGATCGGTCGTCAGCGCGCCCAGCTGGGTGTCCGTCAGCGCGCGAATGGCGCCTGTGGACAACCGGAGCAGGTCATCGGGTTCGATGGCCATGATCTGCGTCGTGGACAGCGAGGCAACCTGCTCCGTCGTCAGCACGGCGGCCTGCGTCGACGTCAGGGCCGTCATGTCGGCGGCCGACAGGCCCTTGATCTGCAGCGTGCTCAGAGACACCAGCTGGTTGGTGCCCAGCGAGGCGATGTGCTCCGTCGTGAACGCAGCGAATTGGTCGGAGCTCAAGCCGGCCAGCGCCGTCGTCGTCACCGCGCGGAGGTCCGCCGTTTCCAGCGCGTGGAGCTGGCCGGTGGTCAGCGCACCGAGCTGGCTGGAACTCAGCGCGGCGAACTGGCTGGTGCCCAGCGCGTTGAGGTTGTCGGTGCCGAGGTTGCCGAGCTGGGTGCTCGTCAGCGCCTGCACCTGGGCCGTGGACACGTTGGTGAACTGGCTGGCGGTCAGGCTGTTCAGGTCGGCCGTGCCCAGGGTGTTGACCTGGTCGGTCGTCAGTGCCGTGATCTGCGTGCTGCTCAGGGCGCGCAGCTGGTCGCTGGTGAGGGCGTCAAGCTGTTCGGACGACAGGTTGCGCAGGGCAGCCGTCGAGATCGACTTGATGTCACCGGTGCTGATGGCACCGAGCTGAGCAGTGGACAGCACATCGGCCTGCACGGAGGTCAGCGCGCCGATCTGGCTGGAGCTGAGCGCGGCCATGTCGGCCGTGTTCAGGCCGAGGATCTGCGTCGTGCCGAGCGCTGCCACCTGGGCGGTGCTCAGCGCGGCGACGCCGTCGCTGGTCAGGGCGCCGATCTGGTCGGAACTCAGCGCGTTGAGGGCAGCGGTCGAGACCGCGCGGACGTCGGCCGTCTCCAGCTTGGCGAGCTGGGCAGTGGTCAGCGCACCGAACTGGCCGGAGGTCAGCGAGGCGAACTGGCTGGTGCCGAGCGCGTTCAGGTTGTCGGTGGCGAGGTTGCCGAGCTGCGTGCTGGTCAGCGCCTGGACCTGGGTCGAGGACAGGTTGGAGAACTGGTCGCTGGTCAGGCGGTTCAGGTCGGCCGTGCCCAGCGTGTTGATCTGAGCCGTGGTCAGGTTGTTGACCTGCGTGCTGCTCAACGAGCGCAGCTGGTCGCTGGTGAAGGCGTCAAGCTGCTCGGACGTCAGGTTGCGCAGCGCGGCAGTCGAGAGGGACCTGATGTCACCGGACTCGATGGCGGCCAGTTGCGCGGTGGACAGAGCACCGGCCTGCGTGGAGGTCAGCGCAGCGACCTGGCCCGTGGTCAGCGCCGCCATGTCGCCCGTCGTCAGGCCCTTGATCTGCGTCGTGCCGAGCGCGCCGATCTGGGCGCTGGACAGCGCGCCGACGGCATCACTGGCGAGCGCGCCGATCTGGTCGGAGCTCAGCGCGTTGAGCGCCGTCGTCGACACGGCACGCAGGTCGGCCGTCTCCAGCTTGGCGAGCTGGGCGGTCGTCAGCGAACCGAACTGGCCGGAGGTCAGTGCGGCGAACTGGCTGGTGCCCAGCGCGTTCAGGTTGTCGGTGGCGAGGTTGCCCAGCTGCGTGCTGGTCAGTGCCTGAACTTGGGTCGAGGACAGGTTGCCGAACTGGTCGCTGGTGAGGCGGTTCAGGTCGGCCGTGCCGAGCGTGTTGACCTGGGCCGTCGTCAGCGCGTTGATCTGCGTGCTGCTCAGCGCGCGCAGCTGGTCGCTGGTGAAGGCGTCGAGCTGCTCGGACGAGAGGTTGCGCAGCGCCGAGGTCGAGATCGACTTGATGTCGCCGGTCTCGATGGCCGCCAGTTGTGCGGTGGACAGCGCGCCGGCTTGCGTCGAGTTCAGCGCGGCGACCTGGGCGCTGGTCAGCGCCGCCATGTCACCCGTCGTCAGGCCCTTGACCTGGACCGTGCCGAGGGAGGCGATCTGCGCGGTGGACATCGAGCCCACTGCGTCGCTGGCCAGTGCACCGATCTGGTCGGACGACAGGCCGTTGAGGGCCGCGGTCGAGACCGCGCGGAGGTCGGCCGTTTCCAGCTTGGCCAGCTGGGCGGTGGTCAGGGATCCGAACTGGCTGGAGCTCAGCACGCCGAACTGGCTGGTGCTCAGCGCGTTCAGGTTGTCGGTGCTCATGTTGCCCAGCTGCGTGCTCGTCAGTGCCTGCACCTGAGCCGTGGACAGGGTGGCCATCTGGCCGCTCGTCAGCGCGTTCAGGTCGGCGGTGGACAGGCTGGCGAACTGCGGGCTGGTGCTCAGCGCGTTGAGCTGTGCGGAAGACAGCGCGCGCATCTGGTCGCTGGTGAAGGCGGCGAGCTGGTCGGTGGACAGGCTGCGCAGCGCTGCCGTGGAGATGTCGTTGATGTCGGCCGTCTCAAGGGCCGCGAGTTGGGCGGTGGACAGGGCGGAGGCCTGCGTGGAAGTCAGCGCAGCGACCTGGGCCGAAGTCAGCGCGACCATGTCGCCGGTCGTCAGGCCCTTGATCTGGGCGGTGCCGAGCGAGGCGATCTGCGCACTGGACATCGAGCCGACGGCGTCGCTGGCCAAGGCGCCGATCTGGTCGGACGACAGGCCGCTGAGGGCCGCGGTCGACACGGCACGCAGGTCGGCTGTCTCCAGCTTGGCGAGCTGGGCGGTGGTCAGCGAACCGAACTGGCCGGAGGTCAGCGCGGCGAACTGCGCGGTGCCGAGCGCGTTCAGGTTGTCGGTGGCGAGGTTGCCCAGTTGCGTGGTGTTCAGCGCCTGGACCTGGCCGGAGGACAGGTTGGAGAACTGATCGCTGGTCAGACGGTTCAGGTCGGCCGTGCCCAGCGTGTTGACCTGGGCTGTCGTCAGCGCGTTGATCTGCGTGCTGCTCAGCGCGCGCAGCTGGTCGCTGGTGAAGGCGTCGAGCTGCTCGGACGAGAGGTTGCGCAGCGCCGAGGTCGAGATCGACTTGATGTCGCCGGTCTCGACGGCGGCCAGTTGTGCAGTGGACAGCGCGCCGGCTTGCGTGGACGTCAGTGCGCCGACCTGGGCTGTCGTCAGGGCAGCCATGTCACCCGTGGTCAGGCCCTTGATCTGCGTGGTGCCGAGGACCGCGATCTGAGCGGTGGACATCGAGCCCACGGCGTCGCTGGCCAGGGCGCCCACCTGGTCGGATGACAGGCCGCCCAGGGCAGCAGTCGTCACGGCACGCAGGTCGGCGGTTTCCAGCTTGGCGAGTTGAGCGGTCGTCAGGCCACCGAACTGGCTGGAGGTCAGCGAGGCGAACTGGGCGGTGCCGAGCGCGTTCAGGTTGTCAGTCGCCAGATTGGCGAGCTGGGTGGAGGAGAGCGCCTGGACCTGGCCCGACGACAGGTTGGAGAACTGATCGCTGGTGAGGCGGTTCAGGTCGGCGGTACCCAGCGTGTTGACTTGGGCGGTCGTCAGTGCGTTCAGCTGCGTGCTGCTCAGGGCACGCAGTTGGTCGCTGGTGAGGGCGTCGAGCTGGTCGGAAGACAGGTTGCGCAGCGCGGCCGTCGAGATGGACTTGATGTCGCCCGTTTCGATGGCGGCGAGTTGGCCGGTGGATAGGGCGCCGGCCTGCGTGGAGGTCAGCGCGGCGACTTGTGCCGTCGTCAGCGCGGCCATGTCGCCGGTGGTCAGGCCCTTGACCTGGCCAGTGCTCAGCGAGGCGATCTGCGCGGTGGACATCGAGCCCACGGCGTCGCTGGCGAGGGCACCGATCTGATCGGACGACAGGCCGCCAAGGGCGCYGGTCGTCACGGCACGCACGTCAGCCGTCTCCAGCTTGGCCAGTTGAGCGGTGGTGAGCGCACCGAACTGGGTGGAACTGAGCGTCGCGAACTGGGTGGTGCCCATCGCGTTGAGGTTGTCCGTCGCCAGGTTGCCGAGCTGGGTCGAGGTCAGCGCCTGGACCTGGGCCGTGGACAGGTTCGCGATCTGGCCCGTCGTCAGCACGTTCAGGTCGGCGGTCGACAGATTGACCACCTGCGGCGAGGTGCTCAGCGCGTTGAGCTGGGTGGAGCTCAGCGAGCGCAGCTGGTCGCTGGTGAGTGCGTCGAGCTGGCCGGAAGACAGGTTGCGCAGTGCGGCCGTCGAGATGGACTTGATGTCGCCGGTTTCGATGGCAGCAATCTGGGCGGTGGACAGGGCTGCCGCCTGCGTGGAGGTCAGCGCGGCGACCTGGCCGGTCGTCAGCGCAGCCATGTCGCCCGTGGTGAGGCCCTTGATCTGCGTGGTGCCGAGGGAGGCGACTTGTGCTGTGGACATCGAGCCCACGGCGTCGCTGGCCAGTGCACCGACCTGGTCGGACGACAGGCCATTGATGGCCGAGGTCGAGACCGCGCGGAGGTCGGCGGTTTCCAGCTTGGCCAGTTGGGCGGTGGTCAGCGAGCCGAATTGGCTGGAGGTCAGCGCGGCGAACTGGCTGGTGCCCAGCGCGTTCAGGTTGTCCGTCGCGAGGTTGCCCAGCTGCGTGCTGGTCAGCGCCTGGACTTGGGTCGAGGACAGGTTGGCGAACTGGCCGCTGGTGAGGCTGTTCAGGTCGGCGGTGCCCAGGGTGTTGACTTGGGCCGTGGTCAGCGCATTGATCTGCGTGCTGCTCAGCGCGCGCAGTTGATCGCTGGTGAAGGCGTCAAGCTGATCGGAAGACAGGTTGCGCAGCGCGGCTGTCGAGATCGACTTGATGTCGCCGGTTTCGACGGCGGCGAGTTGGCCGGTGGACAGCGCGCCGGCTTGCGTGGAAGTGAGCGCAGCAACCTGGCCCGTTGTCAGCGCGGCCATGTCGCCGGTCGTCAGGCCCTTGACTTGCAGGGTGCTCAGCGAGGCGATCTGTGCGGTGGACATCGAGCCCACGGCGTCGCTGGCCAAGGCACCCACCTGGTCAGACGACAGGCCGCCAAGGGCAGCGGTCGTCACGGCGCGCAGGTCGGCCGTCTCCAGCTTCGCGAGCTGGGCGGTCGTCAGGCTGCCGAACTGGCCGGAGGTCAGCGCGGCGAACTGGCTGGTGCCCAGCGCGTTCAGGTTGTCGGTGGCGAGGTTGCCGAGCTGTGTGCTGGTCAGCGCCTGGACTTGGGTCGAGGACAGATTGGAGAACTGGTCGCTGGTCAGGCGGTTCAGGTCGGCGGTGCCGAGCGTGTTGACCTGGGTGGACGTCAGCGCATTGAGCTGCGTGCTGCTGAGGGCACGCAGTTGGTCGCTGGTCAGCCCATCGAGCTGGCCGGAGGTCAGGTTGCGCAGAGCGGCGGTCGAGATCGACTTGATGTCGCCGGTTTCAACAGCGGCGAGTTGGCCGGTGGACAGGGCGCCGGCCTGCGTCGAGGTCAGCGCGGCAACTTGGGCCGTCGTCAGCGCGGCCATGTCACCGGTGGTCAGGCCCTTGACCTGGCCGGTGCTCAGCGAGGCGATCTGTGCGGTGGACATCGAGCCCACAGCGTCGCTGGCGAGCGCACCCACCTGGTCGGACGACAGGCCACCAAGGGCTGCGGTCGTCACGGCACGCAGGTCAGCTGTTTCCAGCTTGGCGAGTTGACCGGTTGTCAGGCTACCGAACTGGCTGGAGGTCAGCGCCGCGAACTGCGCGGTGCCCAGCGCGTTCAGGTTGTCGGTGGCGAGGTTGCCCAGTTGCGTGGTGTTCAGCGCCTGGACTTGGGTCGAGGACAGGTTGGCGAACTGGCCGCTGGTGAGGCTGTTCAGGTCGGCCGTACCCAGCGTGTTGACCTGGGTAGTGGTCAGCGCATTGATCTGYGTGCTGCTCAGCGCGCGGAGTTGATCGCTGGTGAAGGCATCGAGCTGGTCAGACGACAGGTTGCGCAGTGCAGTCGTCGAGATCGACTTGATGTCGCCGGTTTCGACGGCGGCGATCTGTGCAGTGGACAGCGCGCCGGCTTGCGTGGAGGTCAGCGCGGCAACTTGGCCGGTCGTCAACGCGGCCATATCACCGGTTGTCAGGCCCTTGACCTGGCTGGTGCTCAGCGAGGCGATCTGTGCGGTGGACATCGAGCCCACGGCGTCGCTGGCGAGTGCGCCCACCTGGTCGGACGACAGGCCGCCRAGGGCMGCAGTCGTCACGGCGCGAAGGTCCGCTGTTTCCAGCTTGGCCAGTTGGGCGGTGGTCAGCGAACCGAACTGGCCGGAGGTCAGCGAAGCGAACTGGCTGGTGCCCAGCGCGTTCAGGTTGTCGGTGGCGAGATTGCCCAGCTGCGTGCTGGTCAGCGCCTGGACTTGGGTCGAGGACAGGTTGGCGAACTGGCCGCTCGTGAGGCTGTTCAGGTCAGCGGTGCCCAGCGTGTTGACTTGCGCCGTGGTCAGCGCATTGATCTGCGTGCTGCTCAGCGCGCGCAGCTGGTCGCTGGTCAGCGCATCAAGCTGGCCGGAGGTCAGGTTGCGCAGAGCGGCTGTCGAGATGGACTTGATGTCGCCGGTTTCAACGGCGGCGAGCTGGGCGGTGGACAGTGCGCCTGCTTGCGTCGAGGTCAACGCAGCAACCTGGCCGGTCGTCAGCGCAGCCATGTCGCCGGTGGTCAGGCCCTTGACTTGCAAGGTGCTCAGCGAGGCGATCTGCGCGGTCGACATCGAGCCCACAGCGTCGCTGGCCAAGGCACCCACCTGGTCGGACGACAGGCCACCAAGGGCCGCGGTCGTCACGGCACGCAGGTCGGCCGTCTCCAGCTTGGCAAGCTGAGCGGTCGTCAGTGAACCGAACTGGCTGGAGGTCAGCGCCGCGAACTGGGCGGTGCCCAGCGCGTTCAGGTTGTCGGTGGCGAGGTTGCCCAGCTGCGTGGTGTTCAGCGCCTGGACCTGGCCGGAGGACAAGTTGGAGAACTGGTCGCTCGTGAGGCGGTTCAGGTCAGCCGTACCCAGCGTGTTGACCTGTGCTGTCGTCAGTGCATTGAGTTGCGTGCTGCTCAGCGCGCGCAGTTGGTCGCTGGTGAAGGCATCGAGTTGGTCAGACGACAGGTTGCGCAGGGCGGCTGTCGAGATCGACTTGATGTCGCCGGTTTCAACAGCGGCGAGTTGGCCGGTGGACAGGGCGCCGGCCTGCGTCGAGGTCAGCGCGGCAACCTGGCCCGTCGTCAGCGCGGCCATGTCGCCGGTCGTCAGGCCCTTGACTTGCAGGGTGCTCAACGAGGCGATCTGCGCGGTGGACATCGAGCCCACGGCGTCGCTGGCGAGCGCACCCACCTGGTCGGACGACAGGCCGCCGAGGGCGGTGGTGCTGACAGCACGCAGGTCGGCCGTTTCCAACTTGGCGATTTGGGCGGTGGTCAGCGAACCGAACTGGCTGGACGTCAGCGCCGCGAATTGGGCGGTGCCCAGTGCGTTCAGGTTGTCGGTGGCGAGGTTGCCCAGCTGCGTGGTGTTCAGCGCCTGGACCTGGCCGGAGGACAGGTTGGAGAACTGATCGCTGGTCAGGCGGTTCAGGTCGGCCGTACCCAGCGTGTTGACTTGGGCTGTCGTCAGCGCATTGATCTGCGTGCTGCTCAGCGCGCGCAGTTGGTCGCTGGTGAAGGCATCGAGCTGGTCAGACGACAGGTTGCGCAGAGCGGCGGTCGAGATCGACTTGATGTCGCCGGTTTCGACGGCGGCGATCTGTGCAGTGGACAGCGCGCCGGCTTGCGTGGAGGTCAGCGCGGCAACCTGGCCCGTCGTCAGGGCGGCCATATCACCGGTTGTCAGGCCCTTGACCTGGCTGGTGCTCAGCGAGGCAATCTGCGCGGTGGACATCGAGCCCACGGCGTCGCTGGCGAGCGCACCCACTTGGTCGGACGACAAGCCGCCAAGGGCCGCGGTCGTCACGGCGCGCAGGTCGGCCGTCTCCAGCTTGGCGAGCTGGGCGGTGGTCAGCGAACCGAACTGGCCGGAGGTCAGCGCGGCGAACTGGCTGGTGCCCAGCGCGTTCAGGTTGTCGGTGGCGAGGTTACCCAGCTGCGTGCTGGTCAGCGCCTGGACTTGGGTCGAGGACAGATTGGAGAACTGGTCGCTGGTGAGGCGGTTCAGGTCGGCGGTGCCGAGCGTGTTGACCTGGGTGGACGTCAGTGCGTTGAGCTGCGTGCTGCTGAGGGCACGCAGTTGGTCGCTGGTCAGCCCATCCAGTTGGCCGGAGCTCAGGTTGCGCAGAGCGGCTGTCGAGATCGACTTGATATCGCCGGTTTCAACAGCGGCGAGCTGTGCAGTGGACAGTGCGCCGGCTTGCGTCGAGGTCAGCGCAGCAACCTGGCCGGTCGTCAACGCCGCCATGTCGCCGGTTGTCAGGCCCTTGACCTGGCCAGTGCTCAGCGAGGCGATCTGTGCGGTGGACATCGAGCCCACGGCATCGCTGGCGAGCGCACCCACCTGGTCAGACGACAGGCCGCCCAGCGCCGCAGTCGTCACGGCGCGCAGGTCGGCCGTCTCCAGCTTGGCGAGCTGGCCGGTTGTCAGGCTGCCGAACTGGCCGGAGGTCAGTGCCGCGAACTGCGCGGTGCCGAGCGCGTTCAGGTTGTCGGTGGCGAGATTGCCCAGCTGCGTGGTGTTCAGCGCTTGCACCTGGCCGGAGGACAGGTTTGAGAACTGGTCGCTGGTGAGGCGGTTCAGGTCGGCGGTGCCGAGCGTGTTGACTTGGGCTGTCGTCAGCGCATTGATCTGCGTGCTGCTCAGCGCGCGGAGTTGATCGCTGGTGAAGGCATCGAGCTGGTCGGAGGACAGGTTGCGCAGTGCAGCGGTCGAGATCGACTTGATGTCGCCGGTTTCAACCGCGGCGATCTGTGCAGTGGACAGTGCGCCGGCTTGCGTAGAGGTCAGCGCGGCAACCTGGCCGGTCGTCAGGGCGGCCATGTCGCCGGTGGTCAGGCCCTTGACCTGCAGGGTGCTCAGCGAGGCGATCTGTGCGGTGGACATCGAGCCCACGGCGTCGCTCGCCAAGGCACCCACCTGGTCGGACGACAGGCCACCAAGGGCCGCGGTCGTCACGGCACGCAGGTCGGCCGTCTCCAGCTTGGCGAGCTGGGCGGTCGTCAGCGAACCGAATTGGCCGGAGGTCAGCGTGGCGAACTGGGCAGTGCCCAGCGCGTTCAGGTTGTCCGTTGCGAGGTTGCCCAGCTGCGTTGTGTTCAGCGCCTGGACCTGGCCGGAGGACAGGTTGGCGAACTGGCCGCTGGTCAGGCTGTTCAGGTCGGCGGTGCCCAGCGTGTTGACTTGCGCCGTGGTCAGCGCATTGATCTGCGTGCTGCTCAGCGCGCGCAGCTGGTCGCTGGTCAGCGCATCAAGCTGGCCGGAGCTCAGGTTGCGCAGAGCGGCTGTCGAGATGGACTTGATATCGCCGGTTTCAACGGCGGCGAGCTGGGCGGTGGACAGTGAGCCGGCTTGCGTCGAGGTCAACGCAGCAACCTGGCCGGTCGTCAGCGCAGCCATGTCGCCGGTGGTCAGGCCCTTGACTTGCAGGGTGCTCAGCGAGGCGATCTGCGCGGTGGACATCGAGCCCACGGCGTCGCTGGCGAGCGCGCCCACCTGGTCGGACGACAGGCCGCCCAGCGCCGCGGTCGTCACGGCGCGCAGGTCGGCCGTCTCCAGCTTCGCGAGCTGAGCGGTGGTCAGCGAACCGAACTGGCTGGAGGTCAGCGCCGCGAACTGGGCGGTGCCCAGCGCGTTCAGGTTGTCGGTGGCGAGGTTACCCAGCTGCGTGGTGTTCAGCGCCTGCACCTGGCCCGAAGACAGGTTGGAGAACTGGTCGCTGGTGAGGCGGTTCAGGTCGGCTGTGCCGAGGGTGTTGACCTGGGCTGTGGTCAGCGCGTTGATCTGCGTGCTGCTCAGCGCGCGGAGTTGATCGCTGGTGAATGCGTCCAACTGGTCAGACGACAGGTTGCGCAGGGCGGCCGTCGAGATCGACTTGATGTCGCCGGTTTCGACGGCGGCGATCTGTGCAGTGGACAGTGCGCCGGCTTGCGTGGAAGTCAGCGCGGCAACTTGGGCCGTCGTCAACGCGGCCATGTCGCCGGTGGTCAGGCCCTTGACCTGGCCGGTGCTCAGAGAGGCGATCTGCGCGGTGGACATCGAACCCACAGCGTCGCTGGCGAGCGCGCCCACCTGGTCGGACGACAGGCCACCAAGGGCCGCGGTCGTCACGGCGCGCAGGTCGGCGGTCTCCAGCTTGGCGAGCTGGCCGGTCGTCAGCGAACCGAACTGACTGGAAGTCAGCGCCGCGAACTGGGCCGTACCCAGTGCGTTCAGGTTGTCCGTCGCGAGGTTGCCCAGCTGTGTGGTGTTCAGCGCTTGCACCTGGCCGGAGGACAGGTTGGAGAACTGGTCGCTGGTCAGGCGGTTCAGGTCGGCGGTGCCGAGGGTGTTGACTTGCGCAGTGGTCAGCGCATTGATCTGCGTGCTGCTCAGCGCGCGCAGTTGGTCGCTGGTCAGCGCATCCAACTGGCCGGAGGACAGGTTGCGCAGTGCAACCGTCGAGATCGACTTGATGTCGCCTGTCTCGATGGCAGCCAGTTGCGCAGTGGACAGCGCGCCGGCCTGCGTGGAGGTCAGCGCGGCAACTTGAGCCGTCGTCAACGCGGCCATGTCGCCGGTCGTCAGGCCCTTGACCTGCAGGGTGCTCAGCGAGGCGATCTGTGCGGTGGACATCGAGCC
>NZ_JBGCUM010000095.1:0-11327 GCF_054177665.1 Roseateles sp. P5_E8
GGCCCGTGTCGGTGACGCGGGCCTTTTTTCTTTTCGATTGCGCCGGGGGAAATTGAACCCCCGTCCTGAAAGACTAGTTGAACCCCTGCCCGCGGATCAGGCCCACGGCCAGGCCTTCGATGCTGAAGTGCTCGCTCTCGTCGACGAGGATGGGCTCGAAATCGGGGTTCTCGGGCAACAGCTGGATGCCGTCCGGCCCACGCTTGAAGCGCTTGACGGTGACTTCCTCGCCGACGCGGGCGACGACGATCTGGCCGTTGCGGGCTTCCTTGGCCGACTGCACGGCGAGCAGGTCGCCGTCGAGGATGCCGATGTCCTTCATGCTCATGCCCTTGACCTTGAGCAGGTAGTCGGGCTTCCTGGCAAACAGGCTGGGCTCGACGTTATAGGTCTGCTCGACATGCTCCTGCGCCAGGATGGGAGCGCCGGCGGCAACGCGGCCGATCAAGGGCAGGGTGAGCTGCGCGAACGCAGGAATGGGCATGCTGAACTGGCGGGCGCGGTTGACGGCGTTCAGCGTGTCGGACTTGAGCCGGATGCCGCGCGAGGTGCCGCCGATCAGTTCCAGTACACCCTTGCGCGCCAGGGCCTGCAGGTGCTCCTCGGCCGCGTTGGCGGATTTGAAACCCAGCTCGGCGGCAATCTCGGCGCGGGTGGGTGGCGAGCCGGTGCTTTCGATCGCGTTGCGCACCAGGTCAAAGATCTGCTGTTGGCGGGCGGTAAGCTTGGGTTGGTCTTGCACGGGCGGCCTTTTTGAGGTGGCTGGAAATTTGTCCAGCACCTGTATTTTTGTCCAGGAAACCAGCAAATTGCAAACCCCAGCGAAATTGATTGTCATTCTGGGCACCGGCGGCACGATTGCCGGTACCGCCGCTAGCGCCAGCGACGGCGTGGGCTACACGGCCGCGCAGTTGCGTGTGGAGGACTTGCTCGCCGCTGTGCCGGCACTCGCGGGGCAGCGGCTGGAGGCGCAACAGGTCGCGCAGCTGGACAGCAAGGACATGGATTACGCGACCTGGCAGCGCCTCGCGCATGCCGTGCAGGCGCAGCTCGCGCGGCCCGAGGTAGCGGGCGTCGTCATCACCCACGGCACGGACACACTGGAAGAGACGGCCTACTTTCTGCACCGCGTGCTGGCGCCGACCAAGCCCGTGGTGCTGGCGGCGGCGATGCGCCCGGCGACGGCGCTGGCGCCGGACGGGCCGCAGAACCTTTTCGACGCCGTTCAGGTGGCTGCCATGCCGGGCGCCACAGGCGTGGTGGTTGCGTTGGCTGGCCGAGTGCATGACGCGGTGCAGGTGCGCAAGACGCACAGCTACCGCGTCGATGCCTTCGAATCGGTGGACGGCGCGCTCGTGGCGCGGGTGGAGGAGGGCGCGGTCCGGCTTGTTGGCCGCTGGCCGGTGGGTGCGGCGTTAGGTCTGACTCGCGTCGCAAGGCCGGCGGAGAACTGGCCACGCGTCGACATCGTGCTCAACCACGCCGGCGCCGATGGCCGTGTCGTGAAGGCACTGCTGACGGCGGGTGTGGACGGCATCGTGGCGGCCGGTACCGGGAACGGCACGCTGAGCGCGGCGCTGGAGGCCGCGCTGCTTGAGGCGGAGGTGCGTGGCGTGCGCGTGCTACGCAGCACGCGCTGCGACGCCGGGCCGGTGATGGATCTGCCCGGCCTGCTGCCGAGCGCCGGCGCGCTGAGCCCGGTCAAGGCCAGGGTCGAACTGATCCTGGCCTTGCTGGGGCCTTAAGCCGCCTTCTTGCGGCGGCGAGCGATGAAGCCCAGCGCGCCCAGGCCGGCGGCCAGCATCGCGTAGCTGCTCGGCTCCGGTACGGCCGTCGTGATGCCTTGCTGGACCAGGTTGCTGCCTTCGAACGCGAAGACGTAGAACTGGTTGCCGTAGGTCACCGGCGTCGCGCTGCCGTTCGGCAGCACATCGCCCAGGAAGTCGTTGTCGTTGGACAAGTAAAGCGTGTGCATCGTCTTGCCGTTGACCGTGACGTCTTCACCGAAGGCAATGCCTTCGAGCTTGGACGGCACCATAGCGTCTGAGAGGCCGGCGGCGTTCAGTGCCGCCTTGATGTCGAGGAAGCGGGTGCCGATGACGGCGGCGCCGGGCTGGGTGCGCAGGTCGGCTATGCCGCTGACTTCGGTGGCGCCGGTCAGGTCGACCTTGATGAGCTGCTTGACCACCGCCTTGGAGCCGGGCGAGCCATCGCCCAGGCCCTTGCCGTCACGCTCCAGCACGAGCAGTTCGTGGTCGTTCAGCGCAAGCAGTTCGCTGCTGTTGTAGGCCTTGCCATTGAGCTGGTTGTCGAAGGCAAATTGGCTGACGGCGCCCGTGGCGATGTCGATCTTGACGATGCGGTTGTAGCGGCCGCCGTCGCCGCCGTCCTGGATCAGCGGGCTTTGCATGAAGCCGAACAGGGTCTTGCCGTCCGGTGAGATGGCCAGGCCTTCCATGCCCTTGTTGGTGACGCGACCGGCCGTGTTGCCGGAGATTTCGGTGTTCACCGAGGGCGTCAGGTTGGAGATGGCGAAGCYGTTGGGCAGGCTGAAAGTACGCAGGCGTTCACCGGTCGCGCGGTCGAACTGATAGACGTAAGGGCCGTACTCGTCGGAGACGAAAACGCTCTTGCCGTCATTGGAGACGCGCATGCCTTCGGGGTCGAGACGGGCGTTGTTCGGGTTTGTGGACAGGCCGGCGGCGAAGTTGTCCGAGCGACCCGAGAAGTATTGGGTGCTGCCGGCCGTCAGCGTGTTGCTGTTGACCAGGCCGGCCATCGTCGGTGCCGTGGCGCCATAGGTCAGGGCCGTCGGGCTGGACAGCAGCGTCGTGGCCTTCAGCGTCGTCTGGAGGGTGTAGGGCAGGGCGCCGCCGGGCGTGGCGACCAGATCGAGCTGCAGCGTGTGGAAGCGGCTGATGAACGAAGTGGTGTTGTCGACCGTGGCGCCGAATGCCGTGTTGTTGATCCACGCCGCAGCATTGGGTCCGCGGTCCGGCAGGGCCAGGAAGGTGTTGCCGCCGGCCCAGGCCAGGGCAGAGCCGACGCCGCCGAGCTGGTTGGCGGCAATGCCGCTTTCCAGCGAGTAGTTCAGGCCAGAGAGGTCGCTCAGCGAGCTGCTCAGCGAACCCATGCCGATCAGCACCGGTTCGGCCGCTTGGGATTGGGCGGCCAGGGCCAGCAGGGCGCTGGCGAGCACGGTGGGAAGGAAGCTGGGGCGCATCGCGGGTCTCCGGGAGTTGTTTGGAAAACCCGCGATGCTGGCCGGCCGGCGTGACGCCATCGTGACGAATCTCACAAACGGCGCCCGCCGGAGGCGGTCAGACGGAGATCAGACGATGGTCAGCGTCACGTCGACATTGCCGCGCGTGGCGTTGGAGTAGGGGCAGACCTCATGGGCCGTGGCGACCAGGGCTTCCAGTGCGGCGCGCTCCATGCCGGGCACGGAGATCTTCATGTCGACCTGGATGCCGAAGGCGCCCGGCTTGTTGGCATGCGGGCCGATGGCGACGTCGCTGGTGATCGAGACCTCGGCAGGCAGGCTGATCTTCTGCTTGCCGGCGACGGCCTTCATCGCGCCGATGAAGCAGGCCGAATAGCCGGCCGCGAACAGCTGCTCGGGGTTGGTGCCCGGGCCGCCGGCGCCGCCCAGTTCCTTGGGCGTGGACAGTGTCAGGTCAATGGCGCCGTCAGACGACTTGGCGGTGCCGGCGCGGCCACCGGTGGCAGTGGCGGTGGCGGTGTAGAGGGCTTTTTCGATGGCCATGGGGGGCTCCTTTGGGGTGGTGGTGGGAAAGGTGATCAGTCGGCCGTGGCCTGGCTCAGCTGCTGCCGCAGTTCGTGCAGCCGCTGGGTCAGTGCGACGAGCTCGTCCAGCTCGCAGGCGCTGGCACAGGCCAGCTGGTTGGGAATGTCCAGGGCCAGGGTGCGCAGCTTGCGGCCAGCGGGTGTCAGAAACAAGTCGACCCGGCGTTCGTCGTCCGTCGCGCGGCGGCGCTCGATATGGCCCAGCAGCTCCAGGCGCTTGAGCAGCGGGGTCAGCGTGCCGGAGTCCAGCGACAGGCGTTGCCCGAGCTGCGAGACGCTGACGCCATCCGCCTCCCACAGCACCAGCATGGCGAGGTATTGCGGGTAGGTCAGGCCCAGCGGCGCCAGCAGCGGCTTGTAGAGCTTGGTCATGGCCAGCGAGCTGCTGTAGAGCGCAAAGCACAGCTGGCGGTCAAGCTGCAACCACTGTGCCCGGAATTCGTCACGAGATTTGTCGCGGGAATCGCTGGCGGTGGAGGGCTTGGCGCGTGGCATGGGCATTAATGTAGTTGGCAATTCAATTGCACACAAGTTAAATGGTCTTTGCCACGTCCTTTGAGCGACAGAGGAACGGTAGGTCCATCTGCGAGGATGCGCCACCCCCAATCAATGACGAGGAGAGAGACGATGCAGACAGTCGCAATCGTGCTGGCGGCGCTGGTGGCGCTGCTGCATGTGTATTTCCTGGTGCTGGAAATGTTCTTCTGGACCAAGCCGCTGGGCCGCAAGGCCTTCGGGCTGAAGGCCGATTTCGCCGAGCAGAGCAAGGCGCTGGCGGCCAACCAGGGGCTCTACAACGGCTTCCTCGCAGCCGGCCTGGCCTGGGGCTTGGCGCAAGGCGCTGCGGGCGCGGGCAAGCCCTGGCTTGTCTTCTTCCTGGGCTGCGTCATCGTGGCCGGTCTGTTCGGCGCGGCCACGGCGTCGAAGAAGATCCTGTTCGTACAGGCGCTGCCGGGCGCACTGGCCCTGGCAGCGGTGCTTCTCAGCTAAGCGACTCGATCTGCTCGCCCAGCTCCAGCCAACGCGCCTCGTCGGCTTCGAGCTGGTCGCTGATCGCCTTCAGGCGCTTGCCCATCTCGGCGATGGCCGAGGCGGCGGCGCCTTCGGCGAGCTGGGCTTCGATGCTGGTGCGCTCGGTGGCAAGCGCATGCATGCGCTTGTCGATCTGCTCCATCTCTTTGCGCAGCGGCCGCGTCTGGTCGGCGAGCTTGGCGCGCGCCTGACCTGAAACCTTGCGGTCCTCGCGCGCTGCCGGTGCCGGCGCGGGTGTGGCGGCAACCACCGGTGCGGGTGCCGCCGCCGATTGCTTCTTTGCTGCACGGGCGGCTTCCTTGCTCTGGTCGAGCAACCACTTCTGGTAGTCGTCCAGGTCGCCGTCAAAGGGTTTGACGACACCATCCGCCACCAGCCAGAACTCGTCGCAGACCTCGCGCAGCAGCGCGCGGTCGTGGCTGACCAGCATGACCGTGCCCTCGAACTCGTTCAGCGCCATCGACAGCGCCTCGCGGGTGTTCAGGTCMAGGTGGTTGGTCGGTTCGTCSAGCAGCAGCAGATTGGGGCGTTGCCAGACGAGCATGGCCAGCACCAGGCGGGCCTTCTCGCCGCCGGACAGGCTGCCGACCTGCTGGTTGACCATGTCGCCGGTGAAGCGGAACTGGCCGAGGAAGTCGCGCAAGTCCTGCTCACGGCCGGCGGGCCCGACCTCGCGGGCCAGGCGCACCATGTGCTCCAGCGGGCCTTCGTCCAGCCGCAGCACGTCCAGCTCCTGCTGGGCGAAGTAGCCGATGGACAGGCCCTTGCCCTGCGTCAGCTTGCCGGCCAGCGCCGGTTGCGTGCCGGCAATCGTCTTGACGAGCGTGGACTTGCCTTGGCCGTTGGCGCCCAGGATACCGATGCGCTGGCCGGCCAGCACCGAGCGGTCAATGTTGCGCACGATGGTGGTGGTGCCGTAGCCCGCCGACATCTCGTCGAACATCAACATCGGGTTGGGCAGGTTGAGCGGCTCGCGGAACTCGAAGTTGAAGTCGGCCGAGGCAAGCACCGGCGCCAGCCGCTCCATGCGTTCCAGCGCCTTCACGCGGCTCTGCGCCTGCTTGGCCTTGCTGGCCTTGGCCTTGAAGCGGTCGATGAACTTCTGCAGGTGGGCCACGCGCTCCTGCTGCTTGGAGAAGGCCGCCTGCTGCAACACCATGCGCTCGGCGCGCTGGGTCTCGAAGCTGGTGTAGTTGCCGCCGTAGCGCACCAGCTTGCCTTCGTCCAGATGCAGCGTGACCTTGGTGATGGCGTCGAGGAATTCGCGGTCGTGGCTGATGATGATCAGCGTGCCGTCATAGCGCGCCAGCCAGGCTTCCAGCCAGACCAGGGCGTCCAGGTCCAAGTGGTTGGTCGGCTCGTCCAGCAGCATCAGTTCGGCCGGGCACATCAGCGCGCGGGCCAGCTGCAGGCGCATGCGCCAGCCGCCGGAGAAGCTGTTGACCGGTGCGTCGAGCTGCTCGCTCTTGAAGCCCAGGCCCATCAGCAGTGCCTGGGCGCGCGAGCGGGCGTCGAAGGCGCCGACGTCGGCCAGCAGCGCATGCGCGTCGGCCATCGCGTGGCCGTCATTGGCGGCTTCGGCGGCTTCCAGCGCGGCGCGGGCGGCCACCAGCGGCAGGTCGCCTTCGAGCACGTAATCGGTCGCGCCGTCATCGGTCTCGGGCATGTTCTGGGCGACCTCGGAGCGGCGCCAGTGCTTGGGCACCTCGACCTCGCCCTTGTCGTTGCCCAGGCGGTGCGTCAGCAGTGCAAAAAGGCTGGACTTGCCGGCGCCGTTGCGGCCGACGAGGCCGATCTTTTCGCCGGGCTGCAGCGTGGCGGAGGCGTTGTCCAGCACCACCTTGACGCCGCGGCGCAGCGTGATGTCGCGCAGCGTGATCATTGCAGGGACTCCTTCGTCAGCAGCAGCACTTGATCGGCGCCGGAGGACGTTTCCAGCCAGACGGTTTCGAGCGTCGGGAAGGCGGCCTCAAAGTTCTCGCGCTCGTTGCCGATCTCCAGCACGAGCACGCCGTCGTCGGTCAAGGCAGCGGGTGCGGCGCGCAGCAGCTCGCGGATGAAGTCCATGCCGTCCGACCCACCGGCCAGAGCCAGTTCGGGTTCGGCGCGGTATTCGGCGGGCAGGGCGGCCATGCTGGTGCTGTTCACGTAGGGCGGGTTGCAGAGAATCAAGTCGTAGGGTCCTTGGGCGCCGGCCAAGCCGTCGCCTTGCAGCAGGCGGATGCGCAGTGCGAAGTTGTGGCGTTCGACGTTCAGCTTCGCCACTGCAAGCGCCTTGGTGTCGATGTCCAGTGCGTCGACTTCCACATCGGGCCAGGCCATCGCCGCCAGCACTGCCAGGCTGCCGTTGCCGGTGCACAGGTCCAGTACGCGGCGGCTGCTTGGTTGCAGCCAGGGGTCGATGCTGGCGTCGACTATCAGCTCGGCGATGAAGCTGCGCGGCACGATGGCGCGCTCGTCGATGGTGAAGGGCACGCCCTGCAGCCAGGCCTCGCCGGTCAGGTAGGCGGCGGGCTTGCGGGTGGCGATGCGCTCGTCGACCAGGGCCGCGATGCCAGCCAGTTCGGCCGCGCTCAACTCGCGCTCTTCATGCTCGTCCAGTGCGTCCACGGGCAGGCCCAGGCGCCACAGCGCCAGCCACGCGGCCTCGTCGAACGCGTTCGTCGTGCCATGGCCAAAAAACAAACCCGCCTGGTCGAGGCGGGCAGCTTGGGTTTCTATGCAGGTAATCAGTTTCAAGAGCCGCGGACGTCCAGGGTGATTTCGGTGAAGCTGGCTTCGTCGCCAGCCTTCTCTTCCTTGCGCGGCGCGGTCGACAGGCGGGCGCCGGGCGCCTCGTTCTGCAGCCGCCAGAGCAGATTCGTTGGCGAGTCGGCGAAGGCCAGGCCTTCCTCGCGGGTGATGGTGCCGTCGGTGATGAGCTTGGCGAAGTGTTCTTCGTAGGTCTGCGAGCCCTCGGCGATGGACTTCTCCATGGCCTCCTTCACGCCGGCGAAGTCGCCGTTCTCGATCAGCTCAGACACCAGCTTGGTGTTCAACAGGATCTCGATGACCGGCACGCGGCCGCCGGCCGTGGCGCGCACGAGGCGCTGCGAAATGACGGCCTTCAGGCCGGCCGCCAGGTCGTTCAGCAGCGCGGGGCGGGACTCCGGCGTGTAGAAGGACAGGATGCGGTTCAGCGCGTGATAGGTGTTGTTGCCGTGCAGCGTGGCCAACACGAGGTGGCCCGACAGCGCATAGCTGATGGCCGCCGTCATCGTGTCGCGGTCGCGGATTTCGCCGATCAGGATGCAGTCCGGCGCCTGGCGCAGCGCGTTCTTCAGCGCGATCTGCAGCGAAGCCGTATCGCGGCCGATCTCGCGCTGGTTGACGACCGAGCGCTTGTTGCTGAACAGGTACTCGATCGGGTCCTCGATGGTGAGGATGTGCCCCGTCATCGTCTGGTTGCGCATCTCCAGCATGGACGCGAGCGTGGTGCTCTTGCCGGTGCCGGTGGCGCCCACCATCAGAATGAGGCCACGCTTCTCCTTGATCATGCCGCCCAGCACGGTCGGCAGCTGCAGGCTCTCCAGCGTCGGGATGTCGTGCGGGATGTGGCGGAACACGCCGGCAATCGAGCCGCGCTGGCGGAAGCCCGACAACCGGAAGCTGCCGACGCCGCGCACCGACACGGCCATGTTCAGCTCGCCCGTGTTGTCCAGCTCGGACATGCTGCCGGGGTCGACGACCTCGGCGATGAGCTGGCGCGGCTGCGGCGGCGTCAGCAACTGGTCGGACAACTGCACCGTCTGCCCGTTGATGCGGATCAGCACCGGCATGTTGGCCGACAGATAACAGTCCGAAGCACCCTTGTCGGCCATCAGCCGAAGGATGCGTTCCATGTTGCCGGCGCCGGGGCTGCTCATGTCAGGCTCGCAGCAGTTCGTTGATGCTGGTCTTGGAGCGCGTCTGCGCATCGACCCGCTTGACGATGATGGCCGCATACAGGCTGTAGCGGCCGCCGTCCTTGGGCAGCGAGCCCGAGATGACGACGGAGCCGGCCGGGATGCGGCCGTAGCTGACCGTGTCGGTCGCGCGGTCGTAGATGGGCGTGCTCTGGCCGATGTAGACGCCCATGGAGATGACCGAGTTCTCTTCGACGATGACGCCTTCGACGACCTCGGAGCGGGCGCCGACGAAGCAGTTGTCTTCGATGATGGTCGGGTTGGCCTGCAGCGGCTCCAGCACGCCGCCGATGCCGACGCCGCCGCTCAGGTGCACGTTCTTGCCGAYCTGCGCGCAGGAGCCGACGGTGGCCCAGGTGTCGACCATGGCGCCTTCGTCGACGTAGGCGCCGATGTTCACGTAGCTGGGCATCAGCACGACGTTCTTGGCCTGGAAGCTGCCGCGGCGCGCAACGGCCGGGGGCACGATGCGCACGCCGCTGGCGCGCAGCTGTTCGTCGCTCCAGCCGGCGTACTTGGTGGGCACCTTGTCGAAGAAGGTCAGCTCCTTGTCGCCCATGATGCGGTTGTCGTTCAGGCGGAACGACAGCAGCACGGCCTTCTTGACCCACTGGTGCACGGTCCACTGGCCGACGCTTTCGCGCGTGGCCACGCGCAGGCGGCCGGCGTCCAGCTCGGCGATGACGTGCTCGACGGCTTGGCGCAGTTCGGGCGCGTTGGTGGGGTCCAGGGCCGCGCGGTTGTCCCAGGCGAGGTCGATCAGGCTTTGCAGGTCAGCGGTGTTCATCAGCGGGATTTGGTGAAAGAGACGATGCGGCGGGCGGCTTCGAGGCATTCGGCCTCGTCGGCCACGAGGGCCAGGCGGATGCGCCCGGCGCCAGGGTTGTTGCCATGGGCTTCGCGGGCCAGCAGGCTGCCCGGCAGGACAACGAGATTGTATTGAGCGAGCAGGCCTTGGGCGAAGGCGATGTCGTCACCACCCGGTACAGCGGCCCAGAGATAGAAGCCGGCGTCGGGGAGGGCGACGTCCAGCACCTCGGCCAGCAGCGGCGTGACGGCGGCGAACTTGTGCCGATAACGCGCGCGGTTCTCGATGACGTGGGCCTCGTCGCCCCAGGCGGCGAGGCTCGCGGCCTGCACGATGGGGCTCATGGCGCTGCCGTGATAGGTGCGGTAGAGCAGGAACTTCTTCAGCAGCGCCGCGTCGCCGGCCACGAAGCCCGAGCGCAAGCCCGGCACGTTGGAGCGCTTGGACAGCGACGTGAACGAGATCAGGTTGCGGAAGTCGTGCCGGCCAAGCCTGGCGGCGGCTTCCAGCCCGCCCAGGGGTGCTTCGTCGCGGAAATAGATCTCCGAATAGCACTCGTCCGACGCGATGACAAAGCCATGGCGGTCGCTCAGCTCGAACAGCGCCTGCCATTCGGACAAGGGCATCACCGCGCCGCTTGGGTTGCCGGGCGAGCAGACGTAGAGAAGCTGCGTGCGCGCCCAGGTCGCTTCATCGATCTGGCCCCAGTCCACGGCGAAGTTGCGCGCCGGGTCGGAGTTCGCAAACACGACCTCGGCGCCGGCCAGCAGCGCCGCGCCTTCGTAGATTTGATAGAAGGGGTTGGGGCAGACGACTGTTGCCGGCCCTGTCGAATCAGGGCGACTGGCGTCCACCACCGTCTGCGCGATGGCGAACAGCGCCTCGCGCGAGCCGTTGACGGGCAGGACCTGCGTCAGCGGATTCAGGGTCAGGCCGTAGCGGCGCGAGATCCAGGCGGCGATGGCCTCGCGCAGCACGGGTGTGCCGCCTGTGGCCGGGTAAACGGCCAGGCTCTTCATCGCGCCGTTGATGGCCTCCGCGATCAAGGCCGGCGCCGCGTGGCGGGGTTCGCCGATGCCCAGCGAGATCGGCGCCAGAGCCGGGTTGGGTGTGATGCCGGCGGTCAGTTCGCGCAGGCGCTCAAAAGGGTAGGGCTGGAGCTTGTCCAGGCGCGGATTGACGGAAAAACTCATGCGGGGATGATAGGGCGGTCGTCCAAGTCGACGATGCGGCAGGTGCCTGGGGAGGCAAGAGCATGAAACGCGTTTGGCTGACCATTTGCGGGCTTGCYGCGAGTGCTGCCGTCACGGCTCAGGCCGTCTGTACCCGGGTGGTCGTTACCGCCGACCCGGAGTACCCGCCCTATGCTTGGTATGACGGCCAGACGCTGCGCGGCGCCAGCGTCGACGTCGTGCTGGCGGTGCTGCAGGCCATCAAGCTGCCGTATGAGCTGCGCTACGTCGGCCCCTTCGTGCGCGTGCTGCAGACGGCCCGGGCGGGCGACGTGGACATCATCACCGAGCTCAAGCGCAACGCCGAGCGCGAGGAGTACCTGGCCTATGCCGACACGCCCGTCTTCACCAATCCGAGCTCGGTCTTCGTGCGCGCCGGGCAGAACCTGAAGTTCACCAAGCGCGAAGACCTGCGCGGCCTGCGTGGTGGCGTCACGCATGGCACGCGCTTCGGCGCCGGGCTGGACGAGTTCATCGAGGCCCAGCTCAGCGTCGAGGCCGGGC
>NZ_JBGCUM010000096.1:0-17338 GCF_054177665.1 Roseateles sp. P5_E8
CAGGTGCTGGGGTCGGGCTGGGTGCGGGTGCGGGCGACGGACTCGGCGTTGGCGCTGGCGCCGGGCTGGTCGAGCCCGGTGGCGTCGGCGGCTGGGTGTTGCCGGTGGACGGCCCGTTGCCTGCCGACGGGCCGCCGGTCGGTGTCGGCGCCGGTGTAGGGGCAGGCACAGGTGCAGGCACGGGCGCAGGTGTCGGGGCTGGCGCTGGCGCTGGCGCGGGAGCGGGAGCGGGAGCGGGAGCGGGAGCGGGAGCGGGAGCCGGTTCCGGTGCGGGAGCTGGCACCGGCGCGGGCGTCGGCGTCGGGGCCGGCGTGGGTGCCGGTGCCGGTCCGGGCCCGGGCGTCAGCGGCGGCGATGGCGGCTGGGTATTGCCGGTGGAGGGGCCATTGCCGCTTGACGGGGGCGTGGGTGCGGGGCCGGGCGCGGGCGGCAGCGGTGGCGCCGGGGGCTGGGTGTTGCCGGTCGATGGACCGTTGCCGTCGGACGGCGTGGGGCCGGGCGAGGGCGTCGGTGCCGGCGCGGGTGCCGGCGCCGGCGACGGAGACGGAGACGGAGACGGAGACGGATTTGGTGCGGGACTGGGCGCCGGGCTCGGCGACGGGCTGGGCGTAGGTGCCGGTGCCGGTGCCGGGGTGGGGGCCGGCGCGGGAGCCGGGGCCGGCACCAGCCCGCCCACCAGTTCGTCCACGCCGTCATAGACCTTGACGGCCTCGATGTCGATGCTGCCGACCTGCTGCAACCGGCTTTGCAGCGGCGCGATCTGCACGTCCTGGTCCTTGCGCAACGCGCGCAGCGACAGCTCGCCGCCGCCCAGGTCGAGGCTGCCGCCTTGCAGCCTCAGCCAGCCGCTGCTGCTGTTCAGCGCGATGCTCGGTGCGTCCAGATCATTGCCGCTGCCTGCGCTGCGGGCGATCAATTGGGCGCCGTCGGCGATGACGATGTCCTGGCCGGCGTTGAGCTGGATCTGGCCGCCGCCCGCGCTGGACGGCAGGGCGACGAGTTCGCCGGCGATGGTCAGGCTGCCGGCATCGCTGCCGAGTTGCAGCGACTGCGCGCTCAGGCGTGAGCCGCTGGCCAGGGTCTGGTCGCCGCTGCGGTTGCGCACGGCAATCTGTTGCTCGAAGGCACGGTTGCCGGCATGGGCTATGGCGGCGGACAGATCGGCGAGGTTGACCGCGTCGCGGCTGTCCAGGCTGAGGCTGGCAGAGGTGACGGCGGCGTTGGCGACCCCGGCGCGCAGTTCGCCGGCCAGCGTCAATTGGCCCTGCGGCGCGCTCAGGCTCAGGCGGCCGGCGTCGCCGTTGCCGGCACCCGAGACGTCGAGCCGGGCTGCCGAGGCCAGCACCAGGCTCCCCGTGCGGCTGATGGCCGTGAGGCTGCCGGCGGCGAGGTCGGCGGTCAGGGTCTGGCCGGCGCTGGTGATGCTGTCGCTGCGGCCGGCAACGCTGAGCTGGCCGGCGTTGATGTCGATGTCGCCCGTGGCGGTCAGGGCCAGTTGGCCGGCGGGCAGGCTGATGTCGGTCGCGATGGCGATGGACCGGGCCGTCAGCGCCAGCTGGGCAGCGGCGCCGCGTGCGGCCGGGGTGGTGGTAGTGGCGGTGTTGAGCAGTGCCAGATCGCCCTGCACGGTCCACTGGCTGCTGGCCGGCGCGCTGCCGCCGGCACGGGCGTGGACGGCGCTGGTGGTGGCGCTGACGTCGCCAGTCGCGGTGATCTGGCTGCTGCCGGCCAGCACCACGCCGTTGGGGGCGACGAGCGCGGTCTGCGCGGCCTGCCAGGCCTGGCTGCCCGGGCCGACCTGCAACGTGTTGGCGCTGGTCAGTGTGATCTGGCCGTTCGCAGTCAAAGCCGTGGCGGCGGTGGCTGCGCTGCGGCCGGTGCTGTTGGTCAACACCAGGGACTGGGCGCTGATGCGCGCGCGGTCGTCGGCCGTGGCGGCCCGCAGCGCGGGCGTGTCCAGCGTCAGGCGGCCGAGGCCGGCCCGGCCGAAGTCCACGGCGCCGACGAGGTCCACAGCGGCATAGCTGCGCAGCAGCAGCTCGGTGGCGCTGCCCAGCTGGCCCAGCAGCCCCTGGCCGAGCAGCAGGCTGTTGTCGGCCAGCGGCTGGCTGCCGCCCAGTTGCAGGCGCGGCACGCCCAGGGCGAGGGCGCTGGCGTTCAGCGCGACGTTGTCGGCGATGGTCGCCTGGGCCGTGGCATCCAGCTGCACGCGGCCGTTCGTCGATTGCAGAGAGGCGCCGTCGCGCAGCACCAGCTTGCCGCTGGCCAGCGTGGCGCCCTGGCGCTGCAGCGAGCCGCCGGCATTGGAGCTCAGCAGCACGGCAGCGCCGTCGCCATTCAGCGTCCAGGCGCTGGCGGCCGTCGTGCCGCTCGTCGCCTTGAGGTTGGCGCCGCTGCCGATGTCCAGCATCTCGCGGGCCGCGAGCAGCAGCGTGGGCGCGGCCAGGCTCTGGCCGGCCTCGATGTTCAGCGTCCTGGCGCGCACGTCCAGGCTGCCGGGCTGCTGCAGGTTGGCGGGCACGGCGCCCAGCACGAGTTGGGCCGCACCGAGCGCATTGAGCTGCTGGGCGTCCAGCTGCAGGCCGCCGCCGGTGCCGGTGCCGCTGCCGACCGTGATGGCCTCAGCGCCGAAATAGGCGCTGCCGCCGCGCCCGTCCTTGCCGGCGGCCAGGCGCAGCGCGCCCCGGATGTCGGCTTGGGCTGCGGTGACGACCAGCGCACCGGCATCGCGGTTCAGTGCCGGCGTGGCGCTGTCGTTGCGCTGGGCCAGCGCGCCGAAGAAGGCATCGGCGCCGGCCAGGCGGATCTCGCTGTAGCGCTGCGCCTGCGCCGGGGTCAGGACTTGCCAGTTGCTGCTCAGCGCGTCCAGCATCGTGCTGCCGGCCTGGCCCAGCCGGGCGCCGACGAGCAGCGTGCCGTCGTCGCGTTTGACGGCATGGCCTTGCGCCAGCGCGCTGCCGCTGGCGGGGCGCACCAGCAGCGCGCCGGGCAGCAGCGCAAAGCGTGCGGGCAGCAGCGTGTAGCTGCCGCGCAGCACGGTGCCGTCGGCCAGCCTTAGGCCGATGCCGGTGCCGGTGCCGAAATTGATCTGGCGGCCCACTGCCGGCAGGCCCGGCAGCGAGTTGTCGGCGGCGCCCGTGCTCTGCACACCGGGCACGATGGCGTAGCTGCCGTCGGCGGCGCTGAAGATGTCGGTCGAGCCTCCGGGGCCGGCGACGAACTGCCAGCCCAGCAACTGGCCACCGCCGCTGAGGTCGACGCGGGCGCCGGACGCGATGCTGACGCTGGGCGCGTCCAGCACCACGGCCTTGGCTGCAGCCGCGCTGCTGATGGCGCCCGCCGCGCTGCCAGGTGCCTGCCAGCGCTCGCCGTTCCAGCTGCCGAACAGGAAGCTGCGGCCGTCGGCGTTGACCGAGGTCTCGCTGCCGTCCAGCAGTTGCACGGACTCGCTGGCCTTGAGCGTGAGGCTGCCTTCCGGCGCGCGCAGGCGGCCGCCTTGCACGATGGTCTTGGCCTGCACAGCGAGCCGGCCGCCGGCGCTCCAGGGCAGGTCGGGTGCGGTGCCGGTCGGCTGGCTGATGGTGACGGCGCGGTCGGGCGCGTCGATGACGAAGGCGGTGTCGGTGGCCGGGTAGACCTGGCGGGCACTCAGCGTGAGGTCAGCCTCGGTCGACAGGCGGCCGGCCACGCCGGCATTGGGCGACTGCAGCAGCAGGTCGCCCCGGCTTTCGAGCCTGAGCTGGGCCAGGCCCTGGCTGACGACCTGGCCGCTGACGTCCAGCCGCTCGCCGGCCTGCAGCGTGAGCTGGCCCGTGCCCGTGCCCGTGCCCGTGCCCGCGCTGGCCGCAGCCGCTGCGCGCACGAGGGTGTTGCCCTGCGTGACGACGGTCTGGGTGTTGGCCCAGCTCAGCAGCGGGGCCGCCAGCCGCGCCGTGACCGCGCCGGCCTGCGGGCTCACCGCCAGCGCCTGGCTGTCGAGGGTGATCGCACGGCCGAGGTCCAGCGCGACGCCGCCCTCCACCGCGATGCGCTCGCGCGCGCTGAGCACCAGCTCGGCCACGCCGGAGCGCGTGATCCAGGGCGCGTCCACGCGGGCCGTGTAGTTCACGTTGGCGGCACGGCCGAGCTGGTCAGGGCTRAGGGCGCCTGTCAGCTGGCCGTCGGCCGCCGCCAGCACCAGGCTCTGCACGGGCGGCAGCGCGTTGGCATCGGCATAGCCGGCCTCCAGCCGCAGCTGCAGCCGGCCGCCGCTCTGGTCGGCCGTGCCGGCGTGGGCCTGCAGCTCGCCCTCCAGCAGCAGGGCGCCGTTGGCCCGTACCGACAGCGCGCCGGCCGAGCTGCCGACGAGTTGGCGCGTCACGCGGTCGCCGCCGTCGGCGCGCTCGCGCACGTCCAGCAGGCCGGCGCCGCCGTCCATGTCGATGACCGCGCCGCGCTGGACGACCAGGCTGCTGCCGTAGGCCGAACTGGCCGCACCGCTGGTGACGCCGGCATCCAGGCTGACGCTGCCGCCGGCCAGCACGCGGCCGGTGAGCAGGCCGTCGCTGCCGGGCAGCAGCTGGCGCAGGCCGGCCACGTCAATGCGAGCGCTGCTGCCCAGCCACAGGTAGCGCGCCTGGTTGGCATCGCCTTCGCTGGTGCTCAGCGCCAGGCTGACCTGGCCGCCGGGTGCCAGGAGGCTGCCGCCCAGCGCCAACCGGTTGCGGGCCGTCAGCGCCAGGCGGGCGGTCGGGTCCAGCGAGATGGTGGCGCCCGCAGCGATGCCGAGCTGGCCTTGCGGCGTGCCGGCGCTGTAGCCGCTGGAGGACAGGCTGAGGTTGACCGGCCGGGCATAGCCCAGCAGCGGTGCGGCCAGGCTCAGCGTGGTGCGCCAACGCGTGCTGCCGCTGGCTTCCAGACGGCTGGCGACCGTGGCCTGCCAGAGCTGCAGGCGCGGTGCCAGCGTGGTGCCGGCCTCGACGACGAGAGACTCGCGGCCCTCGAAGGCCAGGCTCTGGAAGCCGCCACCGTTCAGGAAGTCCGCGCCCAGGCGCAGCGTGCCAGCCGGGTCGGCTACGGTGCCAGCGCCGAAGCGCAGGGCCGGCGCGCTCAGGCTGAGGCTGCCGCCCTGGGTCAGTGACCAGCCGCGCAGCTCGGCGCCGAGACCGAGGCTGTGCGCCGGACCCGCGGTCAGCGCGGCAGGGCCGGCGGCCAGCGTGAGGATGCCGGCGGCGCCGCCGGTGAGGGTCTGGTTGCCAGCGACGAGGGCGCCGCCGGAGACGTCCAGCACGCTGCCGGCGGCCAGGCCCAGGTCGCCACCGGCTTGCAGGCTGAGGTTGCCGCCCTTGATGGCGGCGGTGGGCGCGGAGTTGTTCAGCAGTGGGTCGAGTGCGGTGTTGATCCACGCACCGGACACGTCCAGCTGCACGCGCTCGGCCACCGCCACGTCGCCGCTGAGACTGCGCAGCGTGATCTGGCCGCCGGTGGCGCGCACCGACCCTGCCACGTCGACGCTGCCGCGCTCGGATTGCAGGCGCAACGTGCCGAGGGCGGGCAGCACGACGTCGCCGCCCAGCCGCACATCGCCGACGGCGGTGATGCTGACCGAGCCGAAGCCCGAGCCGCGCAGCGCCTGCAGCGACAGGCCGGCGCCGTCGGCTGCGGGTCCGTCTTCGCTCAGCTCGAAGCGCTTCAGCACCGCGCCGGCATAGCTGCCCGTGCCGAAGGCTGCGTTGTGCACCAGCGCGCCGATGACGAGYTGGCTGGCGGCGGCCAGTGCGTCCTGGCCCAGGCGCTGGCGTGTGCCGAGCACGGTGCCACCCTGCAACTGGCCGGCCAGCGAGACGGTGGGCGCGATCAGCGTGAGGCTGCCGCCGGCCTGGCCGTCCACGTAGCCGGTCGCCAACTGCGCGGGGCTGGCGCTGCCGTAGCTGACCATCGGCCCCCAGCGGTCGTAGCGGGCCTTGGCGGTGCCGGCGTTGGTGATGGCCGTGTAGACCAGGTCCTTGGGCGCGGTGTTGAGCGTGTAGGCCGTGCCCGCGCTGCTGTAGAGCTGGGTGGGCGAGACGAAGGCGTCGGTGTAGGTGACCCGGCCGCCGTTCACGCTGAGGCTGGAGCCGGCTTGCGCGACCACCGCTTCGCCAGCGATGAGGCGCAGGCTGCCGCCGCCGGCCAGCCGCTCGCTGGCGCTGCGCTGCAGGCCGGCGCGGTAGTTGGCCAGGTCGCCCAGGATGGGCGAGGCCTGGCGGATGTCCAGCGTGACCTTGTTGCGGTAGAGCAGGCCGTCCTTCTGCAGCGGCGCGTCCTTCAGGTCGTTGCTGCCCAGCAGTTCGGTGGTGACGAAGTTGCGCGCGGCGCTGACGGTGGTGTCGGTCGTGCCAGCGAGGTCGATGCTGGCCGTGCTGGCCAGCAGCAGGCGGCCGGCGTTGGCGTTCAGCGGCGTGCCGGTGACGAGGTCGGCGTTGTAGTCGGGCCGGTCCAGTGCGCGGACCTCGGCCCTGGCGCCGGGGGCGGTGATGCGGCCCTGCACGTCGATGACGGCGCCGCCCAGGTGCAGGCGCGAGCGCGTGAAGCTGGCGTTGTCGTCGCTGGTCAGCGGCTTGCCGTCGGCGCCCAGGTTGTCGGGCGTGATCTCGGTGCTGCTGCCGGCAGCCAGCGTCAGCGTGCCGCTGCGCACGGCGCGCTTGTAAGCGGGGTCGGAGGTGGGCAGCACGGCGCCGGTGTCGACACTCGTCTGGCCTGCGTCGCCCTGGGCCAGCAGCAGGATGGAGCCGTTCTGCGACACGCTGGTCGTCGCGCTGATGCGGCCGGCCTGGTTGACGGCCAGGCCCACCAGCGTGGCGTTGCCGCGCGGCACGCTGATGCTGCCGCTGTTGTCCACCGAGCCGGCGCCGCTGGCCAGGTCGCCCCGGCCCACTTCCACGAGCAGGCCGCGCAGGGCCGGCACATTGGGGTTGGCCTCGGAGGCGTAGAGCGGCTCGGCGGTGGGCAGCTTGTAGAAGACCTCGGCGCCGCCGCCCAGCACGACCTGGCCCCCCGGTGCGGTCAGCGTGCCGGCGTTCTCGACGCGCTTGGCGTAGAGCTGGATGCGGCCGCCTTCTCCGGTCTTGATCTCGGCGCCGGACTCGACGCGGATGAAGTTCTTCGCGTCGACATAGTCCGCCGCCGCGCCGTCGTAGCGCAGGGCCGAGCTGGCGCCGGTGATGTTGCTGACGAAGCCGTTGGCGTAGTCGGCATCCTTGGGCGCCAGCGTCGTCGCCAGCAGTGCGCCCACGTCCACGCGCGCATCCTTGCCGAACAGGATGCCGTTGCGGTTGTAGAGCAGGATCTCGCCGCCGTTGGTGGCCTTGAGCTGGCCGAAGATCAGGCTGGGGCTGACGCTGGCTATGCGGTTGAGCGCACTCGACCCCGCCACCGCCATGTCGAAGATGACCGCGCTGTCGGCGGCGATGTCGAAGCTCTGCCAGTTGTAGATGGCGCGCTGGCTGGTTTGGCCGATCGTCATGTCCACGCCGCCGCGGCTGTTGCCGGTGTTCACGGGCGCGGCCATACCGCTGCCGTAGACGCGCCAGCCCGCGGCCGGCACCGGCACGGTCTTGGCCGGCGGCGGGGGCGGGGCGGTCACGCGCGACTGGGCCAGTGCGTACAGCGGCAGCGAGGCTGCCAGCGCCGCCACGAGTGGGCGGAGCATCCAGCGTTGGGAAGCGGTGGTCATGGTCGGCTCTAGAAACGCAGCGCGGCACGCACATGCACGCGCTCGGTGGGCAGGCTGCGGCCGGCAACATCGCGGTGGCGGCGCGCCCAGTCCAGCGCCAGGCTCAGGCCGGGCTGGATGCCGAGGCGCACACCCACGCCCGTGCCCAGCAGCGTGCTGCGATGCGGCTGGCCGGGCTCGGGCTCGATGAGCGCGACGCGGGCAACGTCGCTGAAGGCCAAGACGACGAGTTCCGTGAAGAGCGGCAGGTTGGCGTCCTTGAATGTGTCCAGCAGCGCCGGCGCCAGGTTGCGGCTGCGCAACTCCAGTGAGGCCAGCACGCCGTAGTCGGCCGACGCCGAGCCCTCGGCGTAGCCGCGCACCGAGTCGGCGCCGCCCACCGAGAACTGCTCGGCGCTGACCAGCGGCTGGCTGGCGATCTGGCCGGCGATGCGCAGCGCCCATTCGGTGGGGCCGACACGGCGACTGCCGCGCCAGTCCAGCTTCATCGTCGTGAAGCCGCCATCCGCGCCACGGCGCTTGCAGGCGAACTGGTCGGCTACGCCGAAGCTGCCGTCGGCGAGCTGGCAGTCCGCACGCGTCTGCCGCCACACGGGGCGCAGGCCGAAAGTGGCGCTGGCATTGAGCTGCTGCTGGCCCCAATCGCCCCACCAGCTGCCGTTGTAGGCGGCTTGCAGTGGCGCATAGCGCAGCGGCGAGCCGAGCGTGCCGGCGCTGGTCTGTACGTCCTCGGTCAGATCCTTGACATCAAAGCCCAGCGACAAGCCGTGGGCGGCATTGCTGCCGACGCGGTTGACGCCATAGCGCAGGCCCAGCGTCGTGCCCTTGCCCAGCACGCGCGTGCCGCCCAGGCTGTCGATGTCGCTGCTGGAGTTGACAGCGCTGAAGCTCAGGGAATCACCATCGCCGAGGGGCACGAGATAGTTCAGCACCAGCACCTGCGACTGGCTGGGCCGCATGGGGGCGGTCAGTGCCGTCAGCGACAGCGAGTGGTCGCGCTGGAAGAGGTTGTCGTAGTGCAGGTTGACGGCCGCACGCAACGCCTCGGTGCCCGCCGCTGCGGCGTTGTTGACCTCGACGCTGCCGCCCAGCGGCAGCTTGTCGTTGACCTTGAGCTCGGCCTCCACCGTGCCCGGCTCGCGGCCCGGGCGCAGCACCGGCTGCACACGGCGTTCTGCGGTCTGCGACAGCGCCGCGACCTGCTGCTGCACGACGTTGAAGTTGGGCACCTTGCCTTCGGCAAGTTCGGTGGCGACGGCGCGGATGCGGCCCTGGTCGAAGTAGCGCGAGCCGGTCACGAAGAGCTTGTCGACGCGGCCTTCCAGCACGGCCAGGCGCACCACGCCGCCGTCGATGCGCTGCTCGGGCACGTCGACGAACACGGTCAGGTAGCCGGCGCCCTGGTAGGCCTTCTCCAGCGCGGCGCGGGCGCTCTCGATGGCGGCCATGTCGCGGCCCTCGCCCATGAAGGGCATGACGGCGGCCTCCACCTGCATGGCGCTCAGGCGGGTGTTGCCTTCTATCTCGAACTCGAGGATGTCGAAGCGCAAAGCAGATTGCGCGTGCGCCGCCAAGCCGCCGGCGCAGAGCGCCAAGGCAGTAGCAAGCAAGAAGAAGCAGCGCGCCCACGAAGGGGCGCGCATTGATCCGGCATCCATGAATTCAGTGTCCCGAGCGCGGGTGAAACGGTCGTGAAAAAGGTAGCCGCGAAGCGGGCGCAAAATGCGGCGCGCGGCCGCGTCGCATTCAGGCGTTTCGGCGGCGTGCGCGGCTGGCCAGCACGGCCAGGCCCAGGCCCATCAGGCCCCAGGTGGAGGGTTCGGGAACGGCGGTGACATTGCCGCCCAGGTCGAGCGTGTCGCCCGGAACGCTGATCAGGCGGCTGTCGCCATAGCTGGCCGCGAAGTCGGTGCGCAGGCGCAGCAGCGAGCCGGCGGCGGTCTGCGCTTGGGTCAGCTGCGCTTCCATCGTGTAGCTGAGGATGTAGTCGCCATTGGTGGCCACGCCCAGGCCCCAGTAGGCGTCGTGGCCGAGGTTGTCGAATTCATCGACGGCCAGCACGCCGTCGGAGACGTCGCTGCCCGTCGTGACGCTGTAGAACCAGGACGACTTGCCCACCGGGTTCATGATGTTGCCGTGCCCGTTGGAGACGAGCGCGCCGCTGGCCTGCAGCAGCACGCCTGCGTAGCCGCTGGATGTGAGCGTGTCGAAGCTGGAGCCATCGACGATCCCGGCATTGGCGCCAGCGCAGCGAGACGGCGTACTCACGCATTGATGCGTGTTGTTGGCGAGGTTGCCGACGGCGTTGTTCAGGTTGCCCGCATAGGTCGTGAAGTTGCCGACGGAATTCACCAGCTCGCTGTTGTTGAAGATGGCGCCCGCGCCGATCGGGTTGCCGTTCGCGTCCGTTCCCACCAGCGACGAGTAGTTGGCATTGCGCGTGCCCGAGGCCTGGCTGCCGGCGTTCAGCGTGAAGAACGCGCTGTCGGAGCCCGCCATGCCGCCCAGATCGGCATTGGTCTGCACGCCCATCACGCCCCAGATCTGGTTGGCGACGTTGCCCGACTGGGTCAGGAACTGCTGGAACAGCGGGTCGGTGTTCAGCGGTGCCCACAGCTTTTGGTAGCCGGCGTCCTGCTGGCCGTACACGTAGAGGTTCTTGCTGGTGTTGCCCTCGGCGTAGTGGTCGGCGTAGGCGAAGACACCGAGGTCCCGGCTGTAGGAAACCTTGGCGACCGGGTCCCAGACCATCAGCACCAGTTCAGGCAGGTTGCTGCCTGCGGCAGTGCTTGTGCTCGTCGCGTCGCCGATGGTGATATCGGCATGCGCACCCTGCCAGGCCAGGGCCAGGGACGTCGAGAGGAGGGCAAGGGTCAGGCGGGCAGTGTTCATGGCGGGCGAGGGGGTGAAGGCAGGGGTTTCGAATCCCTGAGAGCAATCGGCCATGTCCAGCAGAGGGGCTTGCACATGGCGGAGGGCTCTTTCGAGAAGGCGCACCGGGGGCGTAAAAGCTCCCCGTGCGCCGCGACATGCGGCCGCCTGATKGCGACCGCAGGCCACGGGACTTACTTGGTGCAGGTCGGCGTCGAGGCCTTGCAGGATGGAGGCCTTGCCCAGTTCACTGCGCAGCTTGCTCAGCAGGGCCAGCACATCGGCGGCCGGCGCGTTGGTGGCTTCGGCCTTCGGCCATTGCATCGACGCTTCGACGGCGAAGTCGTAATCGCCGGCGATCAGCCCGGCGCGGGTCGGGGTGGAACCGCTCAGCTTGACGTAGCGATAGCCCTTCTCCGAGGGCACGCCGTTGACGAGGGCTTGCGGGTTGTTCTCACGACCCAGCACGCCGAAGGCGTAGCCGCCGCCGGTGCTGTCGGCCAGCGCTTCGACGTTGCCCAGGCAGGTTTCCACCGCGCCGGTGCTGCTGTTCTGCAGCGTGGTCAGCGAGCCGGTCACCGCCAGCGTCGCGTTGGTCGTGCCGGCCGTCGGCGTGAACTGGTTGGTCGCGCCGCCGCAGGGGTTGTTGGCGAAGTACAGGTTGGAAGCGGCTTGCGTGCCCGAACCCGGTGTACGACGGCAGACGTTGATGCGCTTGTTGTTGATGTTGCTGTCGACCGAGGCGGGGATCAGCAGGTTCCAGCCCTTCTTGGTGGACGAGCTGCCCAGCAACTGGCCGGTCAGTGCGCCGGCGATGAAGGTCTTGGGGATGCTGGGCTGGGCGGCGGCGGACTCGTCGATGACCGTTGCGCTGGCGGCCACCAGGCCCTGGGCCTTTTGCAGTGCCAGGTACAGCTTCTTGTTCACGCCGATGGCGAAGATGTTCTGCACGAAGCCGGCAGCGTCGAGGATCGACGTGTCCAGGCCAGTGCCGCCGTTGATGACGGCTTGCAGCAGGGCGGGCTCGACGTCGGAGAAACCGGCATGGGCCAGCGCAGGCGTCGTGCCGGCGCAGATGAAGCCCGCCTTCTGGATGTCGGTCGCGGGCGACACGCCGCCGACGGCGGTGGTGCAGCTGGCGTCGACGAGGATGTGGGTCTGGGTCGCGTCGGCGTTCACCAGCGGCGTCACGCCCTGGGCCGAGCCGCCGGCGTCACGCTTGGTGATCAGCACCGGTGTGCCAACGGGCCAGGCGCCGATGGCGATCTTGGTCTTGAACGAATAGGCGCGGTGGTTGGCACCGGTGGCCGAGTCGAAGAACACGTCGAAGGTGGTCGGGTCGGCCAGGTCGGCCTGGATGTAGGCGCCGACCAGCAGGCGCAGCGCGGAGGCGCCGGTCAGGCGCACTTCCTTCAGGGAACCGTCGGCGCGGGCGGCGGCGACTTCGGTCGGGGTCAGGGCGTGAGCGGCGCCGAAGGAGGCGAGGCAGGCCAGGGCGATCAGGGAGGAGCGGAGCTTCATGGTGGGTGCTTTCTGGTGAAGGCGGTCGGGCAGAGCTCCGCCAGCTCTAGCCCTGGTCAGGGACAGGCTGGCGGTGGGCAGTTGAGGCCGGGCGAGGAGCCCGGCAGGCCAATCAGGCCGACTTGCGGCGGCGCGCGACGAAGCCGACGGCAGCCAGGCCGGCAGCCAGCATCGCGTAGCTGCTGGGTTCCGGAACGGCGGTCGTGATGGTCACGGTGGAGCCGTTGAAGGACGCGGTGCTGTTCAGCACTTGGAACTGCGAGGGCAGGTCGCTCGTGTCGTTCGACGGGGTCAGATAGATCATCTGAACTTGCTGGCCGCCAACGACGTTGCGGGCGTTGAAGAAGCTGTTGAACGAGGTCAGGCCATTGTCGAAATAGGCAGACGTGCCGAAGGCAGCAGCGAGGCTGTTGTTGGCCGTCTTCGGGCTGGCCTTGTTGTCGGCAACCTGGAAAGCAACGGCCAGGTTGTTGGTGCCGTCGTTGGACTGGCTGTTCTGGATCACGCCCAGGGCTTGGTTGACGTTGCGGGTCGTCCAGGCGTTGATTTCACCCGGGTTGAAGCCGACGTCAAGCGGCTGGGCGGCAATGATGGCCCACTGCGTGTTGCTGCCGCCGAAGGCAATGAACTTGTTCCACTCGGTGCCGGCAACGGCCTGGCTGAACGTGTGGCCCCAGTTGGTTTCGATGAAGCCGGTCGAGGCGCCGAGGTCCTGAAAGTAGGAACCGGCGGCGTTGGTGGCGACGAACACGTACTCGGCCTGGCCGATGTCGCCACCGATCTGGACGGCAGCGAACGAAGGAGCGGCAACGGCAGCCAAGGCGGCCAGGGCAAGGGTCTTGAACTTCATGGGATTAACTCCGTTAGTCAGTGGTGATGGGCCCAGCAGCCGACATGGCCGCAGTCCGTCACGCCTGGCTGCCTCCGCTGGATTGCGTCGTGCAATCGGCGGTGGCCTTGGGCGCCTGGGTCAGGGTGACCCGCGTTCAAAGAGCAGTGATCCGAAAGATCGTTTCAATCGGCATTCTTGTGGGCTCAGGTGACATGCGCACCGGTTCGTGATTTCGTTCGCAGTCCGAATGGACTACGCGCAAACCCGTGAGCCGTTTGGACGGGCGACTAAGGCAGCAGCCGCACCCGTCCGATCGGCGGCGTGGCGACGCGTTCCAGCAGTTGCAGCGACATGGCCTGGGCCACGGCCTGGGCGCGGTTGGCGGCGTTGAGCTTGCGCAGGATCTTCTGCACGTGGTTCTTCACGGTCAGTGCGCTGATGCCCAGCTCTTCGGCAATCTGCTGGTTGCTCTTGCCCTCGCGCAGCCAGCTGAGGATTTCGCGCTCGCGTTGCGTCACGCCGCCGACGCGGATGCTGGGCGGCTGCGGTGTGCCGGCACCTGCCACGTCGCGCTCCACCGCCTGCACACGCTGCCAGGCGCCATGGATGTGGGGCAGCAGCAGTTCCAGCCGGTCTGCCAGCGCGGTCAGGGCCGCGCCGTCCTGCGCCGCGAAGATGAAGAAGCTTTCGATCTCCTGCGGCCGCTGCGGGCGCGACACGCCGTGCACGAGCACCGCCGGGAACTGCGCCGCCAGCAGCGCGTCGCGCACGGGGCCGAGGGACGCCAAGGGTAGGTCGGCCGTCGTGATGACGGCGGGCTTGCCACGTGCCTCCAGCCAGCAGGCCTGCCAGTGCTGCATCAGCAGGCTGCGCGCGTCGCCGAGGGCGTCCATCAGCGCAGGCGCCAGGCTGACGCTGTTGAAGACGTCGAAGAGCAGGTCGCGCGAAGCCCGGTCATAGCTGCCGCAGACGACGAGCTGGTGCGGGATGAGGCGGCTGAGGTAGCTCTGCGTCCAGACGAAGAACTGGTAGCGGCGGCGCACCGTCAGCGCGGATTCGGCCGCGCGGACGATGGCCTCGACGGGGTCGTGGTTGGGGGTGGGTGCGGCCGTGTTGTCGTTTGTAGTCATGGGCAGCGGGTTCAGCGTCGCGGAACGGGAGGGCGCGTCACAAAACTTCGCAACGAACTCACAGAAGGGAAACTTTAGAAACGGGGCGTGACGGTGCGTTGAAGGCTTGACCAAGGCATGAGCCGAACGGCTCATTCGGGGGGCGTCAAAGGGCTTATGGCCGGCGCCGCAAAGACCCAGTCATGGGCCGTCGCGCCGCCGCGAGCTGTGGCGAACAGGCGGCGGGCCGAGCGGCTGCGCACGCCGACGATGCCCGTTGCCGGGGTGGCCAGTGCGCTGGCGGCGCCTTCCTTGTCCGGGGCCACGGCCGCCTGGCCCAGCATCGGCTCCCAGTCGGGGTGGCCGGTGAAGGGGTCGGCGTAGAGCTGGCGCAGGTGGCGCTGCGGCTTGGGGAAGCGGCGGTCGGTGAGCAGGTCGTCCAGGCGCTGCGGCAGCGGCAAGTGGCCCGTCGGCGTGGCCTCGGCATAGCGGCCCAGTGCGGCGGCGATGGCCTCGCCGCGAAAGCGCAGCTCGGCCTCGCGCTCGCGCTGCTGGCGGGTCTGCTCGCGTTCGCCCAGGGCGGCCAGCGCCACGCCACCGAGCGCCAGAACGAAGAGCAGCAACAGATAGGTGAAACCGCCCTGAGTTGAACGGTCACCAATCCGCATACAGCCTCCCGTCCGGCGCGCGGCCGGCCGCGCCGCTGCGCACATCGGCCACCTGGCCGGGCAGGTCGGCGTTGGCGGGCGGTGGCAGCGTGACCCAGCTCTGCGTGCTGCCGGTCAGTGGGTCCTCGGGCACCTGGCGCAGGTAGCGGTCCTGGGCGAGCTGTTCCAGCGAGTCGGGGTAGCGGCCCTTGTCGGCGGCGTACTTGTCCAGCGCGTCGCGCATGACGGCCAGCGACGACCGCAGCGTGTTGGCCTTGGCGCGGTCCACCGAGGCGAAGTAGCGCGGCGCGGCGATGCCGGCCAATAAGGCCACGATGGCCATCACCACGATGAGTTCGATGAGGGTGAAGCCCCTGACGCTCTTCATCACCAGTCCCGGTAGCGCGAGCCGTCAATGGCGACGCCTTCGGAGCGCGAATGCACGTCGAACACGTCCCGCCCGGCCGCCGGCGACTCGGGAGGGCTGTCGTAGCTGCGCAGGGCCCAGGTCTGGGCGGCGGGCAGGCTCGCGTCGGCCAGCGGGTCGCGCGGCAGGCTGCGCAGGAGGTAAATGCGGCGCTTGCCCGCCGGGTCCCTGGCGTCGGGCACGCCGCGCACCAGGCTGTCGAGGTCGGACGGATAGCCGCTGTCGTCGGCCTTCAGCGTGATGCGTCCTTCGCGGGCGGCCTGCCAGTAGGCGTCCAGCCCGCCGCGCAGCGTGCGCAGGGCCTGGCGCAGCTCGGCCTCGCGCTGGCGCTTGTGCACCCACTGGGCCAGCGGCTGGGCGGCGGCCGCCAGGATGCCGACGATGGTGACCACCGCCAGCATCTCGATCAGCGTGAAGCCTCGATCAGCGGACCTCAACATGGGACTCGCCTTCCACGCGCACGGCCAGCGCCTCGCCCTTGGGGCTGGTGGCCTTGGCGTTGACGAACTCGATGACGCCTGACTGCCCCGCCGCGCCTGGCCGCGCGCGCAGCACGATGACCTTCTGGGCTTGCGGCGCCAGCTCGATGTCGACGCTGCCGCTGCTGGCCTCGGCGCCACTGGCGTCGGCGCGCGTGAACAGCGAGACGTCGTAGGTCAGCGTGCCGGACACGGCCACGGCCGCCGTGTTCGTGAGGCCCACCGACATCGTCTCGCCGACCGCAGCATTGCCGCTGGTCTGCAGCTCCACGACCGCTTCGCCCTTGCGTGCGGTCGGTGCGGTTGCTGCTGCCGTTGTGGCCTCGGCCAAAGCCTCACCCGCCAGCGGCGCCGCCACGCTGCCGCGCGAACGCAGCCTCACGCCCTCAGCCCCCGGGTTGGCATCAAAGCCTGAAGCCAGGATGCTCTGACTCGCCTCCGGCAGGCTGAGGTTGCGCAGCACATGCGGCGTGATCAGCAGCACGATCTCGGTCTTTTTGCGGCTGTCGGTGTGCACGCCGAACAGGCGGCCCAGCAGCGGCGCCTCGGATGCGTAGGGCACGCCGCTGATGTTCTTGCGGTCCTCGTCGTTGATGAGACCGGCCAGCACCTGCGTCTCGCCGTCGCGCAGCCGCAGGGACGTGCTGGCCGTGCGCGAGCCGATGCGATAGGCGCTGGTGGGCTGCGGGCCGCCCGAGCTTTCCTTCAGCCCGAGGCTGCTGACCTCCAGGCTCACCTTCATGATGACCTCGTTGTCCAGTTGCACGGTGGGTTCCACTTCCAGCTTCAGGCCGACGTCGATGTAGGTGACCGCCGTCGACACGCCCACGTTGGCCGTCGAGGTGCTGGTGAACACCGGCACCTTGTCGCCGATCTGGATCTTGGCCTTCTCCCTGTTGCGGGCGCGCAGCTTGGGGTTGGCCAGCAGGTTGCTTGCGCCCGTCGAGGCCTTGAGCCGCGCGGCCACCACCGGGTTGGCCACCAGCGTGCGAAAGCTGCCGCGCGTGGCCCAGGGCACCATGCTCGCCACATCCGCGCTGCCGTAGGTGGCGTCGGTCGCCCAGTTCAGGCCGGCCTCGGTGGTGCGGTCGGTCGCCAGCTCCAGCACCTCCACGTCCAGCATGACCTCGGGCTCGGGCAGGTCCAGGCCGGCGACGAGCTGCTCGATCATCGCGATGACCTCGGGCGTGTCGCGCGCCACCAGCAGGTTCAGGCGCTCGTCCACGAACAGGTCGCGCGTCTTGGCCATCATGCGCACCAGCGCCTGGGCCTGCTTCACGTCGGCGTTGTTCAGGTAGAAGCTGCGCGTGACCAGCTCCTGGTGCTCGCGCTGTTTCTGCTGCGTGTTGGGGTAGATCAGCACCGAGTTGTCGTTCAGCAGCTTGCGTTCCAGCTGCTGCGTGCTGAGGACGATGCGCATGGCCTCGTCGACGCTGACGTCCTTCAGATAGAGGCTGACGCGCGCGTCGCCCTTGACGTCCTTGTCGACGACGAAGTTCACGCCCGCGCCGCGGCCCAAGGCTTCAAAGACGGTGCGCAGCGGTGCGTCGCGGAACTCCAGGCTGACCGGTTTCTGGTAGGCCGCCGCCAGCGTGGACGGCACCGGCGGCGGCGCATAGCGCTGGCGCAGCTTCTGCTTCAAGGCCAGTGCCGTGGGCTGGCCGGCATCCTCGGCCAGCACGCGCGTGACGGCGTCGCGCGCGGCGTCCAGCTGGCCGGCCTGCAACTGGCGCGAGGCCTGGGCCAGGCGGGCCTGGTG
>NZ_JBGCUM010000097.1:0-10178 GCF_054177665.1 Roseateles sp. P5_E8
CCGCAACACCGGCGTCGTCGGCGCCTTCGAGGGCGCCACCTTCAACATCGGCCTGGGCGACGCCAACACGCTGATCGACAACCGCAGCGGCCGCATCGAGACCGGCGCGGGCAGCGTCATCAGCCTGTCGGGCAGCCACCCCTCCAACTACGGCACGACGACCATCCTCGGCGGCGCAATAGCCGGCGGCGGCCGCATCGACACCTACCGCTTCGCCGTGCTGGACAGCCTGGCCATCGAAGCCGGCAGCACGGTGCGCACCGGCAGCGGCAGCAGCCTGGGCCTGCTGGGCAACATCGCCAACGACGGCCTCATCGAGGTGTACGACGGCACCAACTGGCTGTCCGGCAACGCGCGGCTGTGGATTGGCGGCGATGTGCTGCTGAGTGGCGGCGGCCAGGTGAAGTTCCTGGGCACCGAAGGCCTGATCGACTCGGGCGGCGCGAACGCCAAGCTGACGCTGGGCAGTGCCCAGACCCTCACCACCGCCGTCGGCGCGCAAGGCACCGTCAAGGTCGACGTCGTCAACCAGGGTCGCTTCGAATCGCGTGGGGCAGGCTCCAACGTGCAGGCGCTCGTGTCCAGCATCCGCAACACCGGCGTGCTAGCCGCCACCGACGGCGCGACCTTCAACATCGGCCTGGGTGATGCCGACACGCTGATCGACAACACCGGCGGGCGCATCGACGTGGGCGCGGGCAGCTTCATCACGCTGTCGGGCGGCCACCCCTCCAACTACGGCACGACGACCATTCGGGGCGGCACGCTGACCGGCGCCGGCCACATCGCCGCCGCCCGCTTCGCCATGCTGGACGGCAGCGGCAGCGAGGCGCTGACCATCGCCGCCGGCGCCACCGCGCGCACCTACAGCGGCAGCAGCCTGGGCCTGGCCGGCAGCATCGTCAACCACGGCACCCTCGAGGTGTTCGACAACACCAACTGGACCTCCGGCCCCGCGCGGCTGTGGGTCTCGGGCGAGGTGGCGCTGACCGGCACGGGCCGCGTGCGCTTCATCGCCAGCGAGGGCGTCATCGACAAGTCGGGCAGCGGCTCGCTGCTCAGCATCGGCGCACAGCAGACGGTCACGACGGACGCAGGAGCTGCCGGCCTCATCACCGTGAACCTCGTCAACCAGGGTCGCATCGAGGCGCGCGGCGCCGACTCCTTCCTGCAGGCCCAGGTGGCCAGCATCCGCAACACCGGCGTGCTGGCCGCCATGGACGGCAGCCTCCTCAACATCGGCATCGGCAATGCCGACACGCTGATCGACAACACCGGCGGTCGCATCGAGGCCGGCGCGGGCAGTTCCATCTCGCTGTCGGGCAGCCATCCGTCGGTGACGGGCGTGGTCACCATTCGCGGCGGCACGCTGGCCGGCGCGGGCCGCTTCGACACCAACCGCTTCGCCGTGCTGGACAGCCTCGCCATCGAGCCCGGCGCCACCGTGCGCAGCAACAGCGGCAGCAGCCTCTACCTCGCGGGCACCCTCAGCAACCAGGGCACGCTGGAGGTGTTCGACGGCACCAACTGGCTCTCCGGCAATGCACGGCTGCTGGTCAACGGCACGGTGAACCTGCAAGGCAGCGGCCGACTGCTGGTGGCGGCCGGCAACGAGAACCTCATCACCAAGGGCACGGCCGACGCGCTGCTGGCCATCGGCAGCCAGCAGACGCTGACGACGGCCCTGAACAGCGCAGGCGTCGTGCAGGTCGACCTGCTCAACCACGGCCGCGTCGAGGCGCACGGTGCCGGCTCGACGCTGGACCTGAGGCTGCGCGCCATCACCAACCAAAGCACCCTCGCCGCGGCTGACGGCGCCGACCTGCGCATCGGCCCCGGCAATGCCGACACCGTCATCGACAACCACGGCGGCCGCATCGAGGCCGGCGCGGGCAGCCGCGTCTTCCTCGCCGATGCCGGTCACCCGGCCAACACCGGCATCACCACCGTGCAGGGCGGCGTGCTGGGCGGCACCGGCACGTTCTCCATGTATCGCGCGCAACTGACCGGCGGCGTGCGCATCGCACCGGGCCAGTCGCCCGGGCTGCTCAGCTTCAGCGGCCCGCTGCAGTTCGACCCGCTGGGTGGCCTGCAGATCGAAGTGGGCGGCCTCGTGCCCGGCAGCGGCAATGACCGCGTCAATGTCGCCGGCAGCGCGCTGCTGGCCGGTGCGCTGGAGCTGAGCCTGTGGGGCGGCTTCAAGCCCGACGACGACGACGTCTTCACCATCCTCAGCGCCGCCAGCGTCAGCGGCGCCTTCGCCAACGTGCTGGGCGGGCGCGTGGCCTTTGCCGGCGGCAGCTTCGACGTGCAGGTGAGCACAACAGACGTGAAGCTGATGCACTTCGAAGCCGCGCCGGTGCCCGAACCGGGCACGCTGGTGCTGATGCTCGGCGGCCTGCTGCTGGTGGCACGACGCCGGCGCTTTCAAGCCGAATGCACGTGAATATCTCCAGCCGCCCTTAGGGGGGCTTGCACTTGTTGGGCGAACTAGGGTTGTTGGAAGAAGCGCAACAGCGCCGCCAACCCGCATTCCCTTTCAAGGAGACAAGCCATGGCCACCACCCCCAAGCCACCGCGCGCAGCGCCGACGCACCTCACCCATGAGCTGGACGCGCTCTCGCTCGTCAGCGATGACGACAGCAACGAACCGCTGGACGACGACTTCCGGTTCGTCCTCGGCGAGCTGCTGAACGCCTACAAGCCCATCCTCACTGCGGACCTGCAACGCGCCGAGTCCCCAGACGCCCTCATCAAGGAGGCCCTCGCCAACCCGCCGAGCTGCGAGGACGAGTTCAACCAGGCCTTCGCCCTCTTCGAGCGCTTCAGCAGCGAGGACGTTGCGCAACGCCTGCTGCCCGCGGACCTGCGCGAGCAGCTCGGGCCCCTGGAGCGCTGGCGCTGGTGCCTGCTGCACCTGCGCTGCTGCATCGTCTTCGGCTGGCTGATGTGCCGCGGGCCGCGCTCGTTCCGCGGCTCCAGCTACTACCTCTGGCGCTACTGGCGCTGCGTGCGCGAGGTGCTGGGCGCGCCCATCGCCAACCCGCCCACCGCCGCCGACCGAGCGGACTTCAACCACCTCGTCAAGGCCCTGGCCGAGGCCTACAAGCCCTACCTGGACGACCAACTCGCCAGCGTCGATTTCGCCCAGGGCCTGCCGGACCAGGTGCTCGCCGGCCAGCTCGACTGCTTCGAGGACGGCGACGCCAACACGCAGATCCTGGAGCGCCTGCTCAGCACCGACACGGCCGCCGCGCTGATGGGCCGCGAGCTGATCGCCAAGCACCGCGCCGACCCCTTCTTCTGGTTCTGCCGCTGCTGGGCGCTGTGCGCCATCCGCTTCGGCTGCTGCCTGGCGCGGGCCCGCAACCTGCGTGACGTGTTCCGCTGCCTGCGCAGCTACCGCGCCTGCCTGCGCCGCTGCCGGCGCCCGCTGCACTGCGCGCTGGTCAAGCCGGCGGGCTGCGTGCGCGGCGAAACCGACATCCTGCCGGGCCGCATCCTGGAGCCCGTGCGCGGCGACGCCGAGGGCATCAACTTCGGCCACTACCTCATCGAGGTGCGCAGCCCCGGCGGCAACCTGCTCAGCGGTGTCGTCATCTACCCGAACAACCTGGCCCAGCCCGACGTGGCCGCCATTCAGGGCAACTTCTCGGTGTCGGGCGGCAACCTCGGCTGGGTGGACACGCGCAAGTGCGCCGTGGACGCCGGCATCGAGCTGCTCAGCTCCACCACCTTCACGCTGACGCTGCGTGTCTTCTCCAACACCGGCGCCGAGCTGCAGCCCCCGTGCACGGGCAGCTTCTCGCTGTCGGTCAACGAGGTCTACATCAAGCGCGTCAGCTCGCCCTGGTCGGTGGACTACACCAGCCCCGCCGAGCCGCTGCGCGCCAGCGACAGCGCCGCTGCGGCCCTCGCCACCATCGGCGGCAGCATGCATGTGCGCGGCGCGGCCAATGTGTACGGCTGCTTCGGCGAAAAGATCCGCGAGTACACGATCTGGGCCATCCCCGACCCGAGCTTCAGCGCGCCGCAGCCCGCGCCGTTCACGGCCATCGTGCCCGGCGGCGACTGGCGTCTGGTCACGCACGTCGAGTTCAACCCGATGAGCATCGCCCAGCCCAGTGGCCCGCCCATCAACTACACGGCCGACCAGGTGCGCAGCAGCAACGTGCTCGACGGCGACCCCACGCCCAGCGTTCTGACCAACGTGTGGAGCTCGCGCAGCGAATGCATCTGCGTGCACATCGACTCCGCCAACTTCTGCACCTGCTGGAACGTGCCGTCCCTCGCGCCCAGCGCCTTCAACAGCCACACCCTGCCGCAGCAGGACCCGCCCAACCAGCAGGGCGCGAGCGGCAAGTTCAGCATGCTGCTGCAGGTCGTCGACACCGCCGGCAACACCTACTACGACATCCAGCGCGCCTGGGTCGACAACGAGCCCATCCAGGCGGCCATCGTCGGCATCGGCAACCAGGCGCCCTGCTCGGACATGTACACGCAGACGTCCGAGGGCGTGTTCAAGACCGTCGATGTGCGCGGTTATGCCTGGGACCAGTACATCGACCGCAACGACCTCACCGCGCCTACCAGCAACAACTTCGATAGCTACCAGGTGCGCTTCGTCAAGCAGGGCGCGCTGTCGCCGCAGGTGGTGCTCATCAACTCCACCAACACCGTGCCGCCGCGCGCCCTCGCCCTGCCCGCCGAGAGCCTGGCCACCGGCACGCTGACACCGTGGAACCTGCAGGTGCTGGACGCCGCCAGCAACCCGCTCGGCCTGCCCGGTGACCAGTTGCTCGGCCCGGGCGAGGCCTGCGTCTACAACGTCATCCTGGAGGCGTCGGACAAGACGGTCGTCAACGAGGGCACCGTCCACTATTCAGGGTGGATCCTGTTCCCGATCAAGATCATCAACGGCCCGGAGCCGGTGTGACCTTGGAGGAGCTGGGTTTCTGGCCCCGCCTGTTGCTCGCCGTGCTCGCGGCCTGGCGCATCACGCATCTGCTGGCCGCCGAGGATGGGCCCTTCGACCTCGTGCTCAAGCTGCGCCAGCGCCTGGGCACCAGCATATGGGGTCAGATGATGGACTGCCCCTACTGCCTGTCGCTGTGGGTGGCCGCGCCGCTGGCGCTGCTGCTGGCGGGCGACGTGGGCAGTTGGTTGCTGAGCGTGCTGGCGCTCTCCGGTGCGGTCTGCATCATCGAGGCGGCGCTCGACAAAGCTCACCTCAAGGAGAACTGACATGGGATGTTGCGGACAAGGCCGCGCCGCGCTGCGCCAGGCCATGAACCCCGCCCCGGCCCGCGCCGCCGCGGCCCCCAGCGAGCGGCGCGTGCTGGTGCACTACCGAGCCAGTGCCCCGGTCGTCGTGCGCGGCGTGGTGAGCGGGCGGCTCTACGAGTTCGACGGCAGCCAACCCACGCTCTACGTCGCCGAGGGCGACGCGGCGGTACTGCTGCGGTCGAAGTGGTTCGAGCGGAAAGACTAGAGATGGGCCAGCAGCACTGACACCGCTTCAACGCCGGCAGGCTTGGTCAGGTGCTCGTCGAAGCCCGCGGCGCGCGAGCGGCGCTTGTCCTCCTCGGTGCCCCAGCCGGTCAGCGCGACCAGCAAGGTCGTCGTGAAGCGCGGATCCTGGCGCAGCTTGGTGGCGAACTCGTGGCCCGTCATGCCAGGCATGCCCACGTCGCAGAAGACCGCCTGGGGCTGGAACACCGGCGCGGCCTCCAGCGCGTCCGCGCCGCTGTGCTGGACGCGCACCTCATGGCCTTCCAGCGACAGCAGCATCGCCAGCGACTCGGCGGCGTCCTCGTTGTCGTCCACGACGAGCACGCGCAGCGGCTTGTTCGGCTGCGCCGCCACCTCGGGCGCGGCGGCCACGGGTGCGGCCTGCACGGCCAGCAGCGGCAGGTGGATCGTGAAGGTGCTGCCCAGTCCCGGGCCCGGGCTGGCGGCACTGACCTGGCCGCCGTGCAGCGTGACCAGGCTGCGCACCAGGGCCAGGCCGATGCCCAGGCCGCCCTGGGCGCGCTCCAGTGAACGGTTGACCTGGGCAAACATGTCGAACACCCGCGCCGTCATGTCCGCCGGCAGGCCCACGCCGCTGTCCTGCACGGCCAGCACCGCCTGCTGCCCCGCATGCGCCAGCGTGACGGCGATACGGCCGCCATCGGGCGTGTACTTGGCCGCGTTGTTGACGAGGTTGCTCAAGGATTGCGCCAACCGGGCCGCGTCCCCGTCCACCCACAGCGCCTCGTCGGGCAGCGCGACGCTCAGCTGATGCCCACCACGTGCGACAAGCGGCGCGCAGGATTCCAGCGCCGTCTCCACCACGCGGCGCAGGTCCAGCCGCTCGCGTTGCAGCACGAGCTTGCCGGTCGAGATGCGCGACACCTCCATCAGGTCGTCGATGAGGCGCAGCAACTGGCGCATCTGCCGGTCCATCATGGCCGTGACGGTCTGGCGGCGGGCGGCGTCGGCGGGAAGCTGCGACAGCAGTTCCAACCCGGTGCGGATGGGGGCCAGCGGGTTGCGCAGCTCGTGCGCCAGCGTGGCGAGGAACTCGTCCTTGCGCTGGTCGGCCCGGCGCAGCGCGCGGTCGGCCTGCACCAGCGTTTCGATCTGGTCGCGGATCTGGTACTGCCAGCGCCGCCCGCGCAACGCCGTCATCACGGCGCTGAGCATGGTGCGCATCGACGTCGGCCGGTCCAGCACCGTCAGGTTGCGCAGCCCGGCCTCGCGCAGCGTCGGCGCCAGCAGGCCCTGGCGGCACAAGGCCAGCAGCGGCAGGTTGGACCAGGCCGGCTGGCTCTGCAAAGAAACCAGCAGACCGGCAAAACCAGGCCCGGCCAGCGTCAGGTCGGTGAACATCAACGCGCCGGCGCCGTCGTGGATCAGCTCCTGCGCATGGCGCCAGTCGCGGGCGACAACGCCCTCCAGGTCGGCCCCCGCCAGCGCGCGCCGCGTGACATCCGCATCGCGCGCCGTCGGCGCGAGGATGAGCACCCGCTCGCTGTAGGTCGGCTCACGAGGAAACGCCGGGCCGCCCCAAGTTTCCTTGACCCCCTCGGGGGGCGGGCTGGGCGCAGCCCGGACCTGGGGGCGCTCAGATCCGCCTGCCGCCATCGTCGGCTCCTCCCACCGGCACCTTGGCGCTGCCGAGTTCGACGGGCACGCCCGACAGAACACCGCGCAGATGGGTCAGCGGCGGCCCGAGGTGGACGCCTTTCTCGTCGAACCACAGCTGGCGGATGGTGTCTTCGTGACGACCGCTGCGCTTCTTGACGACCGAGATCGCCTTGCGCACCGCGCCGGCATGCTCGTACATGCGGAACAACATGATGGCGTCTGCCAGATAGCTGGTGTCGACGACGTTGCGCATGGTGGCGCCCATCAGCCCCGACTGCGTCGCGACGAGGAAGGTCGCAACGCCGTGGTTGTTGAGGTAGCTCAGCAGCTCGTGCAGTTGGACGGTCAGCGCACGCTCCTCCGGCATCGCGTTCAGGTAGCCGTTGAGGCTGTCGATGACGACGACCCGCGCGCCGTCCTGCTCCACCGCGTTGCGCACGATGTTCGCGAACTGGCTGGGCAGCACCTCGGCCGGATCGAGCTGGCGCACCGCCAGGTTGCCGTCCAGACCATCGATGTCCATGCCCAGGCCTTCAAGACGGTCCAGCAGCAGCGCACGGGACTCCTCGAAGGTGAAGATGGCCGCATGCGTGCCACGCCGCGCTGCCTCCACCGCGTACTGCGACGCGATGGTGGACTTGCCCGACCCCGCCGGGCCGATGAGCAGCGTGGACGTGCCGCGATCCACGCCGCCGCCGAGCAACTGGTCCAACGCCGCGACGCCGCTGGGCACCGAGTCGCGGCCGTAGGCCGAACCATGTTCATTGGGCTTGAGCCGCGGGAACACCTGCAGCCCGCCCCGCCGGATCAGCAGGTCCTGCTGGCCGCTGATGAAGTCGCTGCCGCGCAGCTTGGTGACGTGCAACTGCCGCTGCACCGGCCCATAGGGCGGCGCCTTGCGCTCCAAGGCGATAACGCCAGAGGCAATGCTGTGCACCTGCGTGTCGATGGTGTCGCCCGAGCGGTCGTCCAGGAACAGCGCGGTGCAGTGCCGGCCGACAAAGAACTGCTTCAGCGCCAGGATCTGGCGGCGGTAGCGAAGGGAACTCTGGGCCAGCAGGCTCAGCTCGGACAGCGAGTCCAGCACCATGCGGCTGGGCTTGCAGCGCTCCACTGCCTCCAGGATGCGCTTGGTCGTCTCGTTCAGCTCCACCTCGGAGGGGTGATACATCGTCAGCTCGGAGTCGCCAAGCAGATCGCCCTCGTCGGCAACGAGCTCGACGATCTCGATACCGTCCAGCGTCAGGCCATGCGACTCCGCTCCCGCGCGCAGCTCGGCGGCCGTCTCACCCAGCGTCACGTAGAGGCAGGATTCGCCTTCGCGCACGCCCTGGATCAGGTACTGCAACGCCAGCGTGGTCTTGCCTGCGCCCGGTTCGCCATCGATCAGGTAGAGCCGGCCGGCAATCAGCCCGCCATGCAACACCTCATCCAGGCCGGGGACCCCGCTCGCGGAACGGGCTTCTCTCCCTGTCATTGCACATCTCCAGTCAAAAATTGGCCGCATACGCGCACGGGGGCGTACCGCATGTTTTCAGTGTATTGACAGGAAGCCGTCCATTCGACCTCCCCCGGGCGGAACGCGGCGCTGTCTGACACGGGGGCGGCATACACTGCATGAGCCTGTCGCGCGTCTGCTCACTGCCGCGACAACTTCGGTAGTCTGGACACCACGCATCACACCCGCGTTTTCCCGGTTTGCCGGCTCCCGCCGGCGCACATCGGTCGTCACCTGCCTTCAGCGGCGAGCCCCACACTCCCCTCTCGAATTCTCTTTCGAGCCGGCCCCGTCGCCCCGCCCCTGGCGCCACTCACTGACGACCGCATGGCCCGGCCGTCGTCCCGCGACGACGCAGCGCCCATGCATCCTGGAGATCCTGATGAAGTCGGCCCCCATTGCCCCCGAAACCCTGAGACGCGACGCCCTCCGCGACGGCCTGCTCGCCACCGTCGACCTCCTCAAGCGCCGCCGCGCCGCCGACATTGACGAGGCCACCATCGAGGAGTACGTGACCCTGAACTGGCTCGAATGGCATGGCGGCTCGCTGCGGCTGACCACCACGGGCGAGAACATGTGCAAGCACCTGACCTCCGTGCTGGACCGCAACACCCCGCGCAGCGCCTTCTGAGCACCGCCCCCGGGCGCCGCAGCCATGTCAGCGCCTGAAGACGAACACGACGCTGCGCGCGGCCGCCTCGTCGCGCTGCAGCAGCAGATCGCCGCCGCCGAGGCCACGCTGCAGACGCTGCTGACGGACATCCTCGAAGCCCGCAGCGAGCGCGGCCTGCTGGCCGCCCGCGACGCCCGCGTCGAGAACGAGCGCCTGCAGGTGGAGAACCGCCTCGTGACCGAAGAGGTGGAGAGCGCCCACGCAGCGCTGGAGGTGGCCGTCAAGGCCTCGCAGACCGATACGCTGACCGGCCTGCGCAACCGCGAGGTGCTGTGGGACCGTCTGGCCCACGGCATCGCGGTGGCCCGCCGCCACGGCCAGCGCCTGGCCGTCTATTTCCTCGACATCGACGGCTTCAAGCAGGTCAACGACGAGTTCGGCCACGCCGTGGGCGACCTGCTGCTGCAACACGCGGCCCGCGTGTTGCTGGCCACGGTGCGCGACAGCGACACCGTCTGCCGCCTCGGTGGCGACGAGTTCGTCGTGCTGGCCGCCGCCAGCCGCAGCGAAGACGTGGCCCAGGTCGCCACCAAGATAGCCCAGGCCCTGTCTGAGCCCTGCCTGCTCGCCGGCCATGCCATGCGCGTGTCGGCCAGCATCGGCTTCAGCGTCTACCCCGAAGACGGTGATTCGCCCGGCGTGCTGGTGCACAAGGCCGACGAAGCCATGTACCGCGCCAAGCGCGAAGCCGTGCGCCTGCGCTGACGGGGGAGGCTGTCGGGCTTTGGGATGGGTGCGCGCCGGGGCGAGTTGCCATGCCAGACAAGGCGCAACCGCCGCCGTGGGGCCTCACCCCACAAGGTGGGTGCAACGCCGGATGGCGTGGCAAATCGCCCCGGCCCTTCGGGTTGGCCCGTCTTGGGGTCGCATGCGGCG
>NZ_JBGCUM010000098.1:0-10091 GCF_054177665.1 Roseateles sp. P5_E8
AAGCTGCAAGGCCAGGGTGCACCGCGCCCGGCCGGTGGCCAGCCCAGCCGTGACGGCGGCGCTCCGCGCTCCAACAACGGCCCGCGCCTGACCCAGCCCAAGCGCTGATCCAACGCCAATCCAGCGCCCTCCGCGCTCACGGCCTGCCCCTCACGGGGCAGGCCGTTTTTCTTGGGCAACCCGCCATCAAGGCATCTGCGTGATGACACGGCGCCGAGCCCAACCCAAGCCCATCAGCCCCGCCAAGACCAGCGGCGCCGTACCCGGCAGCGGCAGCTCATGCGCGCCGTCGCGGGGTGGCAGGTCCCTGCTCGTCAACGCGGTGATCTCGTAGCGGTACTGCTTCTCGTTGGGCATCTGGAAGCGGATTTCATGACGGTACTGGAAGTCCTCCAGATACAGGTAGGGCATGGCGCCCGTCGTCAGCGCATCCACGCCCATTGCCCCCTCCAAGGCCAGTTGGAAGACGGGCCACGGATCGTTCAAGTCAATGAAGCTGAAGAAGCTGTCCGCATCCGCGTCGACGAAGATCCGCTTGCTCTCATTCGCGTACGCCATGCCGTCCTGCACGCCACCCGAAACACCGCCCGACATCTTGGCGCCGCTGTTGTAGGCACCACGCGTGAGCGCCGGATCCGAGTCGACGGCATCCATGTCCACCACCAGKCTGCCCGACAGCGTTCCGCCGGTCGCCTCGTCGAGGCCTTTGGCCACGAAGCTGTAGTTGACGAGGCCCGCCTGAGCTGCGGCGCTGCAGGCCAGCGCGACCGCGCCGATGAGAATGTGACGCAAAGACATGGTGATCTCTCTGTGGGGTTTGAAAAGGCTCGCGACGACGTGTCGCGATGCAAATCAGTGTCTGGATCGGCGGTATCAATGCCGCTTCCCGCCGGCGTGCAATGGTTTCAATTGCGGCAGGCGGGTGCCGGCTGCCGAAACCGTTGAAACACGCGCGCCGCCAACCCCGGCTCCTCAGGAGGGGCTGATCTAATCCCGACCCATGGCTCGCCCCCCGCTCGACAACTCGCTCAAGTTCAACCTGCCCGATGGCACAGTCGTCTCCGCTCAGGACATGCAGCGCAAGATCCAGGAAGCCAAGGCGGCCGAGCGGGCGCAGCAACTCGCCGCCCCCGGCGCCCTGCCCGAGGCCGACCTGCAGACCCTGCTCGATGCCCTGCTGCTGCTGGGCGGCACCGCCAGCATCAATGCCGTCATGCAATGGCTGTCGCTGACCGGCCGTGAACGTGCCAATGGCGAGGCCTTCGACCACTACGCCACCCGCGATGGCCTGCAGGCCCTGGTCGCCCAGGACCGCGCCGAGGGGCTGATGGGCAAGGGCACGCGCGCGTCGCTCGCCGACCATGTCGAGCGCCTGCAGACCCTGCTGGCCGCCCCCGGCGCCGCGCGCTACTGGCGCCAGCGCCTGTGGCTGCTGGGCTCGGGCCGGGGCGACTGGCAGGACCCCATCGCCTGGGTCAACTTCCGTGGCGCCGAGGACATGCGCACGGTGCTGCGGCTGATGATCTTCTCGGGCATGCCGGCCGCCGAATACCGCGAGCTGCTCGCCACCCGACTGCCCGAACTGAGCCCGCCGCTGCTGGCCCTGCAGACCCTGATCGAGCCCTGGTGCCCCAGGCTGCTGACCCAGATCGACCCCGAGCTGCGCGACAGCCTGCTGGGCCAGCTGCTGGACGTGCTGCCCGCCGGCCACTCGGTGCGGACTGAGGTGCGTGCCTGGCTGCAGGCCGAAGCCGGCACGCTCAGCATCCCCCTGCGCGCCCGCCTGGCCGAGGCCGACATGCTGGCCCTGCAGCTGGACAGCGCCGAGCAGCATCTGCGTGGCCTGACCGGGCCCGGCGTCACGCTGCTGGCCGCCGCCCGCGCGCTCACGGCCGGCCGTTGGGCCGAGGCCAGCGCCGGCTTCGAGGCCGCCATCAAGGCCATCCACACCGCCAGCCGCAGCCGCCGCAATGCGCTGTCGCTGGACACCGGCCGCCTCTATCTGCTGAGCCTGCTGGCCCAGGACGACCCCAAGGCCTGGGCGCAGGCGCGCAAGTACGCCATTGCCGAATCCGGCAGCCGCAACCCGACGGCCTACGAGGACTGGGGCCTCTGGGCCCACGGCATCGGCGTGAAGCTGGGCGAGGACAGTTTTCTCGACGCCGCCTTCATGCCGCGCGGGCCGGGCAATGCCGCACCGGCGGACCGCCTGCTGCTCGCCGCCTGGCTGGGCAGGCCCGCGCCGGGCTGGACGCCCCAGCTCGCCGAGGACCTGCTCGCCGGCCTCGGCCCCACCCAGGCCTTGCTCGCCGACTACCTGCGCGCGGCGCAGCAGCGCCTGGAGCTGGGCGGCACCGGCCCGACCCAGGTCGCCAACTTCCTGGGCCAGCCGCGCCATGCCTGGCAGGACGCCCTCGCGGCCATCGCCGCCCTCAGCGACGACGGCAAGGCCGCCGGTGCCGCCACCAAGCCCGAGCTGGCCTGGCAGCTCAGCCTGGACGCCGCCGGCCGCGTCCACACGCTGGAGCCGCTGGAGATGAGCACCAGCGCGCGCGGCATCACCAAGTTCAAGGCCGTGACGCTGGCCAAGCTCAAGAAGCAGGGCGCCCAGCGCAGCCGGGACAACCTGGTGCTGCGCCACATCGAGCGCGACGCCTGGGCCGGCGTTCACGACCTGCGCCTGGACGTCAGCCAGGCCCTGGTCGCGCTGATCGGCCACCCCCACCTGATGTTTGCCGACACGCCCGGCCAGTGGGTGGAGCTTGCCGAAGGCCTGCCCGAGCTGGAGATCAGGCGCGTCGGCGCCGACGCCGCAGCCGCCTTCGAGTTCCACCTGCACCCGCCGCTGATCGCCGCCCAGCCAGCGCACGCCGGCATGCTATACGGCGCCCAGGCCGACGCCGAGCGCGAGCGCCGCAACACCCAGCGCGTGCTGCGCGAGGGCCCGACGCGCGCCCGCCTCATCCGCATCACGCCCACCCAGCGCCGCGTGGCCGAGCTGGTCGCCCAGGGCTGGACCGTGCCGGTCGCCGCCACGCAGGAACTCGCCGGCGCGCTGCAGGTGCTGACCGGCCACTTCCAGCTGCACAGCGACGCCGAAGCCGGTGAGCGTGTGTCGGGCGACAGCCGCCTGCATGCCCGCCTCACGCCCCAGGGCGAGGGCCTGAGCCTGCTGCTGGTGGCCCAGCCCTTCGGCGACTTCGGCCCCGTCGTCACGCCGGGCGCGGGCCGCGCGCGGCTGATGTGCCTGCACGAGGGCGTGAGCCTGACGACCGAGCGCGACCTGGCCGTGGAGGCGCAGCACCGCGCCGACGTCATCGAGGCCCTGCCCTTTCTCGACCCCGAGCAGCCGCCCGACCAGCCCTGGCTGCTGGCCGATGCCGAGGAGGCGCTGGCGGCCGTCGAGCGCCTGCCCGGGCTGGCGGCAATCGCCGCGCTGGACTGGCCCAAGGGCAAGCCGGTGCGCGTGAAGCCGCTGGAGAGCGCGGCCGTGCAGATCGAGGTCAGCAGCGGGCGCGACTGGCTGGGCCTGACCGGCACGGCCCAGGTGGACGAAGGCCGCGTGCTGGGCCTGCAGGAGCTGCTGGCGCTGAGCCGGTCAAGCAAGAGCCGCTTCGTGCGCCTGGCCGAGGGCCATTACCTGGCGCTGTCCGAGCAGTTGCGCCAGCAGCTGCGCGACCTGGACGCACTGGCCCAGACCAAGAAGGGCGAACTGCAGGTCCCCAAGGCCGGCGCCGCCTGGCTGGAGCAAGGCCTGGCCGGCACCCAGCTCAGCGGCGACAAGCCCTGGCGCGAACGCCTGGCCCAGCTGGCCGCCGCCGCCGCGCTGCAACCCCAGCTGCCGCGCGCGCTGCGCGCCGAGTTGCGCGGTTATCAGGTCGAAGGCTTTGCCTGGATGAGCCGCCTGGCCGCCGCCGGCTTCGGCGCCTGCCTGGCCGACGACATGGGCCTGGGCAAGACGGTGCAGACCCTGGCCCTGCTGATCGACCGCAGCGCTGCGGGGCCGGCGCTGGTGCTGGCCCCCACCTCGGTCTGCGGCAACTGGCGGAGCGAGTGCCAGGCCTTCGCGCCCGGCCTCACTGCAACGCTCTACGCCGAGACGGACGACCGCGACGCGTTGCTGGCCGCTGCCGGGCCGGGCGATGTCATCGTCGCCAGCTACGCGCTGGCGCAGATCGACGCCGAGCGTTTTGCCGCGCGGCGCTGGGCCACGCTGGTGCTGGACGAAGCCCAGGCGCTGAAGAACGCCGCCACCAAGCGGGCCAAGTCGGTGGCCGAGTTCGACGCCGACTTCCGTCTCGCGCTGTCGGGTACGCCGGTCGAGAACCGGCTGGCCGATCTCTGGTCCATCATGAACCTGATCAACCCCGGCCTGCTGGGCACGCCGCAGCAGTTCAACGAGCGCTTTGCCGGCCCCATCGAGCGCCAGCAGGACGCGCCGGCCCGCGCGCGGCTGCGCCGCCTCGTCGCGCCCTTCCTGCTGCGCCGGACCAAGACCCAGGTGCTGCAAGACCTGCCCCCGCGCACCGAGATCGTCCACCGCGTGGAGCCCAGCGAGCAGGAGCGCCACTTCCTCGAAGCGCTGCGCCGCGATGCCCGCGAGGCCGTGTCCAAGGCGGCCGCTGCCGGCGCCGGTGCGCCCATGCAGGTGCTGGCCGAGCTGATGCGCCTGCGCCGCGCCGCTTGCGACCCCCGCCTCGTGTCACCCGAGCTGGGCCTGATCGGCAGCAAGATGGCCGAGTTCGAGCGCATCGTGCGCGAGCTGGTGGACGGCGGCCACAAGGCGCTGGTGTTCAGCCAGTTCACCGACTACCTCGACCTGCTCGGCGAGCGCCTGACGCAGATGGCCGTGCCCCACCAGCGCCTGGACGGCAGCACGCCGCAGGCCGAGCGCACCAAGCGCGTGGCCGCCTTCCAGCGTGGCGAGGGCGAGGTCTTCCTGATCAGCCTGAAGGCCGGCGGCTTCGGCCTGAACCTGACGATGGCCGACTACGTGCTCATCGTCGATCCCTGGTGGAACCCCGCCGCCGAAGACCAGGCCAGCGGTCGCGCCCACCGCATGGGCCAGCAGCGGCCGGTGACGGTTTACCGGCTGGTGATGGCCGGCTCGGTGGAGGAGCGCATCATCGAACTGCACCGCAGCAAGCGCGGCCTGGCCGAGGGCATGCTGGAGGGGCATGAGCAGGCGTCGCCGCTGGACGCGCAGGCGCTGGCAGCCCTTCTGGAGGACTGAAATGACAGCCGCCTGGATCGCCGGCGCCACCGGCCTCGTCGGCCGCGCACTGCGGGCCGAGCTGCCCGATGCCATCGCGCTGGCGCGCAAGCCGCAGCCGGGCCTGGCGGTGGTGGACTACACACGCCCCGAGTCCTTCGCCGCCCTGCCCGCGCCGCAGCGCCTGTTCATCGCGCTGGGCACCACGATGGCCCAGGCCGGCTCGCAGGCAGCCTTTCGCGCGGCGGACTTCGACGCCGTCGTGGCAGTCGCCCGTGCCGCCCGCGAGCGCGGCGCCACGCGCTGCGGTCTGGTGTCGGCGCTGAGCGCCGACGCGCGCTCAGGTGTCTTCTACAACCGCGTCAAGGGCGAGGCCGAGGACGCGCTGATCGCGCTGGGCTTCGAGCGCCTCGTCATCGCCCGACCCTCGCTGCTGGACGGCGAACGCGCCGGCCTGGCGCAGCCATCTCGCGCGGGCGAGGGCTGGGCCCTGCGGCTCAGCCGCCCGGTCGCCGGCCTGATCCCGGCGCGCTGGCGGCCCATCACGCCGGAGCGCGTCGCCCGCGCCCTGGCGCTTGCGCTGGCGCAAGACGGGCCGGCCTTGCAGGTGCTTGAATCCGGCACCATGCAGACCCTGGGTGCCCCATGAAGCTGACCTTTCTCGGCGCCGCCGACACCGTCACCGGCTCGCGCCATCTGCTGACGCTGGGCGAGCAGCGCCTGCTGCTGGATGCCGGCCTGTTTCAGGGCTACAAGCAGCTGCGCGAGCGCAATTGGGGGCCGCTTGGAACACCCGCCATGCAGCTGGACGCCGTGCTGCTGTCGCACGCCCACCTGGACCACTGCGGCTACCTGCCGGCGCTGCGTCGCCAGGGCTTCAAGGGGGCTATCTACGCGACCAGCGCCACCCGCGACCTCTGCGACGTTCTGCTGCGCGACAGCGCCCACCTGCAGGAGGAAGACGCCCGCCGCGCCAACCGGGACGGCAGCAGTCGCCATGACAAGGCCCTGCCGCTGTACAGCGTGCGCGAGGCCGAGGCGACGCTGAAGGCCTTCGCGCCGCTGCCGCGCGACGGCAAGCTCAAGCTCGGCGCGACCGAGGTGCGCTTCACGCCGGCCGGCCATCTGCTGGGCGCCAGCTCCATCCACGTCAGCCAGGGCGGCCGCAGCCTGCTGTTCTCGGGCGACATCGGCCGCTTGGGCGACCTGCTGATGCCCGTGCCGCAGGTGCCGCCGGCCGCCGACGTGGTGCTGATCGAGTCCACCTACGGCAACCGCCTGCACCCGGCCGAGGACGTGCAGGCTCGCCTGGCTCAGATCCTGCGCACCACCTTCAAGCGCGGCGGCTCGGTGCTGCTGCCCAGCTTCGCCGTCGGCCGCGCCCAGGCGCTGCTGCTGGTGCTGCAGCGCCTGCGCAATGCCGGCGAGCTGCCGCTGGACGTGCCCATCTGGCTGGATAGCCCGATGGCCGAGCAGGCCACCGAGATCACGCTCAAGCATGCCCGGCTGCTGCGCATCTCCGCCAGCGAGGCACGCAGCCTGACCGACCGCGTGCACTACGTCACCAAGCAAGCCCAGAGCCTCAAGCTCGCCGCCTCGCTGGCCGAGCCGCGCGCCCGGCCGGCCGTCGTCATCTCGGCCAGCGGCATGGCCACCGGCGGGCGGGTGCTGAACTACATCGAGGCGCTGGCGCCGCAGGCGCGCCACCACATCGCCTTCCCCGGCTTCCAGGCCGGCGGCACGCGCGGCGCGCGCATGGTGGCGGGCGAGCGCGAGATCAAGATTCGTGGCCGCTGGGTGCCGGTGAGCGCCGAGGTCAGCCACCTGGACGGCCTGTCCGGCCATGCCGATGCCGACGGCCTGCTGCAGTGGCTGCGCGCGCTGCCCCGGCCGCCCGAACAGGTCTATGTCGTCCACGGCGAGCCGGCGGCGGCCGACGCGCTGCGCTGCCGCATTAAGGACGAGCTGGGCCTGCCAGTGCGCGTGCCCCAGCACGGCGAGACCGTCGCCTGGTGATGGAGGGGCTGGGCCAGGCCTTCGGCGTCTCCGCTGACGTGATCGTCGGGCTGGCCGCCGCGCTGGGCAGCGGCTTGCTGATCGGGCTGGAACGCGAGCGCCACAAGAAGCGCGGGCCGCACCGCGAGCCGGCCGGGCTGCGCACCTTCACGCTGACCGCGCTGGGCGGCGCGTTGTGCCAGGCCTTGCAGGCGCCCGGCCTGGTGGCGGTGGGCGCGCTGGCCATCACCGCGCTGGCCGCCATCGCCCATCTGCGCAGCCGCGGCCATGACCCCGGCCTGACGACGGAGATCGCCCTGCTCGTCACCTACCTGATCGGCGCGCTGTGCGTGACGGCGCCGCTGCTGGGCTCGCCCGCCGCCGTCGTGCTGACCGCCCTGCTGGCCGCGCGCACCCGGCTGCACCGCTTTGCTACCCAGGTGCTGCGCGAGGAGGAGTTGCATGACGGCCTGCTGATCGGCGCGCTGGCGCTGGTGGTGCTGCCGCTGATGCCGCAGCAGCCCCTGCCCTGGCTGGCGGGCATGAAGGCGCATTCGCTGCTGGGGCTGATGCTGCTGATGCTGGTGCTGCAGGCAGCGGGCCATGTCGCGCTGCGGCTGGCCGGGCCGCAGGCGGGCCTGGCGCTGTCGGGCCTGCTCTCGGGCCTGGTGTCCAGCACGGCCACCATCGGCGCCATGGGCGCCCGTGCGCGCAACGAGCCCGGCCTGGCGCTGGCCTGCGCGGCGGGCGCCGTGCTGTCCACCAGCGCAACCTGGCTGCAGGCCCAGGCCATGTTGTTCGCCATGGCACCCGAGGCCGCCCTCGCCGCGCTGCCGGTCTGCCTGCTCGGCATGGCCTTGTGCGGCGCCATGGGCTGGGCGCTGGCGCGGCACTCCCGGCGCGTCGAACAGGTGGGCGCCGCCGGCCCGGGTGAGCGGCGCGGCCCGCTGCGGTTGCGCGAGGCGCTGCTGCTGTCGCTGATGCTCAGCGCCGTGGCCGTGGCGGTGAGCTGGGCGCGCGAACACTTCGGCAGCAGCGGCCTGTATGGCGCCGTCGCCCTCACGGCGCTGGCCGACGTGCATGCGCCCATCGCCTCACTGGCCGGCCTGCAGGCAGCAGGCAGCATAGGCACCGGCCAGGTCCTGATGGGCCTGCTGCTGGCCTTTGCCTGCAACAGCATCACGCGCACCATCACGGCCGTCGTGGCGGGCGGCTGGCGTTTTGCGCGCTTCGTCATCCCAGCGCTGGCGCTGCCACTGCTGCTGGGCGCCGGCCTGGTGGCGCTGCTGCCCGGAGCGGACTCATGACGCGGCGCATCAGCCTCGTGCCAGCGGAGGTCGACTTCCCCGACCCGGAAGCGCTGGCACAGGCGCGCCATGTCTTCGTCACCGGCAACGGGCTGCCGGGCCGCTGGCAGGGCCGCGATCGCTTCGTCGTGCTGGAAACGGGCTTCGGCCCGGGCAACAACTTCCTGGCAACCTGGGATGCCTGGCGGCAAGACCCGGCACGCTGCGAGCGACTGGTGTTCGTCAGCGTGGAGAAGCACCCACTGACGCGCGACGACCTGGCACGCGTCCATGCCGCCAGCCCGCTGCCCGAGCTGGCCGCGCAGCTCGTCGAGCGCTGGCCACCGCTGACCACCGGGCTGCACACGCTGAGCTTCGAGGGCGGCCGCGTCGAGCTGCTGCTGGGCCTGGGCGACGCCCGCGAGCTGCTGCGCGAACTGGTGCTGGACGCCGACGCGCTCTACCTGGACGGCTTTGCGCCGCAGCGCAACCCGGAGCTGTGGGACGAATGGCTGCTGAAGAGCCTGTCCCGGAACTCGGTGCGCGGCACGACGGCCGCCACATGGAGCATCTCGCAGCCGATGCGCCGGGCACTGGCGGCGCTGGGCTTCGAGGTGGCGCCGGCGCCAGGTTTTGCCAACAAGCCGGAGATGACCGTCGCCCGCTTTGCGCCGCGCCACACACCGCAGCGGCCGGTCGGACGTGAGGCGGTGGCGCCGGGGGCAAAGCGCGCCGTCATCCTCGGCGCAGGCCTCGCAGGTGCGGCCTGCGCGCTGGCGCTCTCAAAGGCCGGCGTGGCCTGCACCGTCATCGACGCCCTGCCCGGCCCGGCCCAGGCCAGCTCGGGCAACCCGGCCGGCCTCTTCCACGGCACGCTCAACCCCGACGACGGCCCGCACGCGCGCTTCAACCGTGCAGCGGCCTTGGCGACGCACAGTCTGCTGGCCGAACTGGGCCTGCCGCACAGCCAAGGCCTGCTGCGGCTGGAGACGCGCCTGGCGCTGGYGCAGATGCAGGACGCGCCGGGCTATGTGCAGGCACTGTCGACCGACGAAGCTTCGGCGCGCGCCGGCACGGCCCTCAACCACCCGGCCTGGTTGTACCCCGGCGGCGGCGCACTCGACCCGGCGGCCTACACGCGGGCCATGCTGGCCGCGAGCGGCGCCGAGCTGTGGCTGAACACGCCGGTCGCCGCGCTGCGCGAGATGGCCGGCGGCTGGCAGTTGCTCCACGGCAGCGGCCAGCTCATCGACGAAGCGCCCCTCGTCGTGCTGGCTGGTGGCCATGCGCAGCTGCCCCTGCTTGGCGCGCTGGCCGACGACCTGGTCGTGCAACGCGGCCAGCTCACCCATCTGGCCGAAGCGCCCTGGCGGCCGGGCCTGCCAGTGGCCGGCGACGGCTACGCGATTGCCGATGGCCACGGCGGCGCCTGGTGCGGCGCGACGTCACAGGACGGCGACCTCGACCCCGCACTGCGCGAGGCCGACCAGACCGACAACCTCGCGCGCTATGCCCGCCTTGCCGGCCTGAGCGCCCCGCCACCAGCGCCACTCGCCGGCCGCGTCGCCTGGCGCCTGGTCGCTGCGGACCGCTTGCCC
>NZ_JBGCUM010000099.1:0-9314 GCF_054177665.1 Roseateles sp. P5_E8
GGCCGTGCCGGTGACCACGTCATTGCCACCGCCAGCGTCAATGACGAAGTTCCTGACCGTCCGACCGGAGAAGTTCAGCGTGTCGTCGCCCTCAGTGCCAACGATGCGGTTGTCCCACCAAGTGCCACCGCCATCAAGCACCTGGATGTTCTTCAGGTTGGCGAGGTTATTGGTTACACGCAGGATGTCGTTGTAGTACGGGTTGCCCACAATGCTGTTGCTGCCCGAGCCGCCGTCATATTGGTCCAGTCCGTCGATCGCCACGCCTGAAGAATTGCCTTCAAGCAGGAAGCGATCGTCGCCGTCGCCACCATTTAGCGCGTCGTCGCCCCGGCTACCAAAGATGGTGTCATTGCCTCCCAGGCCATTGATGATCTCGGCAGCTGCGGTACCCACGAGCTGATCGTCGCCTTCAGTGCCGTTGATGACCGGACGACTGTCGAAGAGCGAGTTGTCGAGGGGTACGAGGACCGTGCCGTTGGCCAGTGTGACACTGTCGACACGCTCAGCAATCAGCTTCCATGCAAGGATGGTGATGCTTCCGGCCGGCAAAGCACCTCTGCTGAGGATGTCGATCACCAAGTCATCGCCTTCCATGCGGAACTTGAGGTCTTCTCGTGTGATGTCGCCCGAGAACGCAATGACGCCTGAGCCTTCTTCGTCGATGACCAGGTCATGGCCATCGCCTCGGGCATATCCATAGGTGTCATAGCCCGCACCGCCCTGCAGTTCGTCGTCACCACCGCCGCCGACCAAACGGTTGACACCAGCATTGCCGATGATGACGTTGTTCGATGTATTGCCGGTACCGTCAATCGCCGCATCACCCGTGAGACTGAGAAGCTCAACGTTTTCGGGAAGTACAAACGAGACGCTAGACAAGATCGAGTCAAAGCCGGCATCCTGGACGTTCGACAGATCGACGCCGAGGAGCGGTTCGAATTGATCGAAGTATTCCGCAACGACGTTGCCGTTGGCGATTCCCAGTCCATTCACAAAGGCGACGACCTGCGGCCAGTGGGCTGCCGTCAGCACAAAGTTGCTAGACGCTCTCGTGTAGCCAAGGACAGCTTGGACGAGGCTATCGATAGATTCATACCAGCCTGCATCGCCAGCTGCGTCTTGCAGATTGTCGCGCGCCAAGGTAATGGCATTGATCACCGCTCGATCGGCGCCTGCTTGCTCCAGAACCGTATCGTCGACGTTGTCGACGATGTAGTAGTCGTCGCCGTCGCCCCCCATCATCATGTCGGCACCGCCCCGTCCGTCCAGAACGTTCGTCCCTGCGTTGCCGGTCAGGACATTGGCGCGGTCATTGCCAGTGGCGTTCAGATACTCGCCTTCTGAAAGCGTCAAATTCTCGACGTTGTCAGTCAGCTCGTAGCTGACGCTGGCGACGACAGAGTCTGTCCCCTCACCGACGTTCTCAACGACTTCGTCTCCACCGTCGTCGACGTAGTAGATGTCATCGCCAGCAGCACCCTTCATGGTGTCTGCACCGAGCCCACCATCAATGGCGTTGCTCGCACCATTGCCCGTAATGTCATTGTCAAGTCCGTTGCCGGTTCCAGCGATGGCGCCGATTCCGGTTAGTACGAGCCGTTCGACCATCTCAGGTAGCACATACGAGATGCGCGACCTGACCGTGTCGATGGCGCCGTCACCCTCCTCAATAGGATACGAGGCCGACGAGACTGGCACTCCGAGCAGCGGCTCAAAGCATTCGCGGAAGTTCTCGACCACATCGGTTGCCGCAATGTCCAACTGCAGAACGGCCACGACAATCGCCGGCCAGTCGTCCGCGGTCGCAACGCCACTTGGGAGCGATGAAATGGCGTAACGCACACCATCTATCAGAGGGTCGATGGCATACGCCCAAGTTGTGCCCTGGGCCGCCTGCAGAAGGCGGGAACGCACAGCGTCCGCGGCAGCGTCGTACCCTGCGAAAGAGAGCTCCACGACTCGGTCACCAACGTTGTCGACAACATAGGTGTCGGCCCCATTGCCGCCAAAAAGTAGGTCCRCACCCGTCCCGCCATCGAGCACGTCGATACCGTCGCCACCACGCAGCACATTCGCCGCCGAGTTGCCCTGCAGGACGTTGTCCCCGGCATTGCCGGTACCGTTGATGACGCCGTCGCCGGTCAGGGTCAAGTTCTCCAAGCTGTCGGTCAACTGGTAGCCGGTGCTTGAGCGCACGGTGTCGATGCCGCCGTCGCTAGCCTCGATCACGATGTCGCCCACAGAGTCGACTTCGTAGGTGTCGTTGCCAGCGCCGCCCTCCATCGTGTCACTACCGGCGCCTCCGACCAACAAGTCCGCTCCCTCGCCACCGTCGAGTGAATCGTTGCCGTCGTGGCCCCAGAGTTCATCATCGCCCTCCTGGCCAAACAATGCGTCCCAGCCACCCTCGCCGAACAGCTTATCGTTGCCAAGGTCACCGGAGAGCGCATCGTTGCCGCTCCCGCCGCTGACGAAATCATGGCCGTCGCCGCCAAACGCGACGTCATTGCCATCCTCAAGCATCAACAAATCATCGCCGGCATCGCCAAACACCAGGTCGTTGCCCGCACCAGCGAACACCACATCGTTGCCGAGACCACCGTCCACGACGTCGTTGTCAACGCCGGTATAGACCAAGTCGTCGCCGGCACCAGCTTCGACGCCGTCATTGCCGAAATCGTCGGTAATGACGTCGTCACCGTCGCCCGTCTTGAACATGTCTGAGCCATTGGTACCCAGCACCAGGTCCTTGTCGGCAGTGCCGTTGAACACCGTGCCTGGCTGCGTCGTGGGCGCCGGTGTCACAACGGTGCCGCCACCCGGCGTGCTGACTTGCGTTTCCTTGCGATAACGCAAGGTGACGTCGGCAATTGCAAGGGTCGTTCCGTCGCCGCGAGTTGCAACTGCGGTGCCATGGACAGTCTGTCCATCGATGACGCGGAATTGCCCGTCACTTGTAAGGCCGATGGCCGAAATGCCGAGGTCCGACATCGACCTGAACTCACCCGCATCGCTGATGCCGTCGCTGTCTGCATCCTGCCAGACACCGAACGACGCCCACTTCTCGTCCGCCGCAGAAAAGATGCCGTCACCGTTGGTGTCGAAGGATCGAAGGCCTTCAAGATCGGTCTGACCGTCCGGCTTGTACGGGACGAACGAGATCTCATCAAAACTGTCGATCTTCCCGTCTCCGTTCTTGTCAAAGGCGATGAATCCGTCGCTTGGGTTGTTCCAGGCAATACGGCGGCGCCAGCCGTCGCCATTCACGTCGAAGAAGACGTTCGAGTCGTCCACATCCGTGAAGTGGAAACCGTCGCCGTTCAGGTCGATTGCAATCGGCTTCTTTGCGCCACTCTGGATACCAGGCGCCGGCTTGGGGCCGAAGTGCGTGACGCTTACCTCTTTGTCGGCAAATGTCCGGCCTGTCGGATCGCTCAGGTCGACTGCGCGCACCACCACCACATCGGTATGGGTTTCTTCGTAGCGCGAATGCTCGTCTGTATCTACGTTTTTCGCGACGAGCGTGCCGAGTGCGTCCACGTCGACATAGCGGCGGCCGGTGTAGCTGAATTCACCAGTGTTCGCGTTGATCGTGGTCGTCCCCCACAGGCCTTGCGTGACGATCTCATAGCGGAAGTTGCTGCTGCCATCCGGGTCGGTAGCGGTGATACGACCATCGTTGCTAATCTCTGAACCGATGGGCGTGTTGTGCGTGTAACCACCCGGTGATGCAGAGATTTCGTAGACGACGCCGTCCATCAGAATCTCAATCGAATTGGGAAGGCCCCATTCCCCGGATTGCTGAGAAGCGATACGCGAGTACTCCCGGTCGAAATAGCTTCGCGGTATCGATGTGTCGATCAGCGGGCCGTAGTCGTAGTAGGAGTTCTCTCCATCCACATACGTCTTCGTCCGTCCCGCCACGGTTTGGTAGGGGTCGTAAAACGGAATACCCGTGTCGCGCGAAACCTCGACGTACTGCCTGCGGTCTTGCGCGCCGAAACCGACGGTGACCGTTCTGGCAAGGACGCCATAGCCGTAGATCGAGCGATTGACCGGTTGATAGTCAACTACAGGGCGGTCGTTGACTTCGGTGAACGCCAAGAACGCGGTTGCAACGCGCGTGTCTCCGTTCGGCGCCTTCACCGTGTATTGGAAAGATGCTTGCCCGACAAAGTTTGCGTGCGGAGTCACCATCACCTGCCGATTGGCGGCATCCAGCGAAATGGTGACATGCTGCGCGTTGGAGAGCTGGGTGATGGCAAGGCCATCCGCACTGCCATTGAACAGATCGTTGCCCAGCAACAGAGACCAGAAGACGGGCAGAGTGGCGGGCGTGGTCGTCGGTGTCGCGCTGACGTCCTCATTAAATGCACCCAGGTCATCGTCTCGAGCTTCGAAAGTGTCCGGAATAGGTGCATCGTCATCAATCAAGGTCGTCGTGACCGAGCCAACAGCGATCTCAGCGCCGCTCGCGCCGCTCAAAACTACTGAGAAGGCTTCGTTGCCCTCGATCGCTGCGTCGTTGCTCGTGTCGACGGTGAAGGTCTTAGAGGTCTCTCCTGCTGCAAATGTGAGCAGGCCAGAGACTCCTGCGAAATCGCTGCCATCGCTCGCTGTCCCAGCAACGGTGGCGTACTGAACACTGATCTGAGTATCGCTAGCGTTGCTCAACGCGACGGTGTAAGTCAGCCTGCCAGTCGACTCGCCGACGCTGGCCGGGCCTGAGATGGAGAGTTGAGCAGCCCCCTCGTTGTCGACCAGCGTGCCGGTGCCAATGACCGGTGCAGTGTTGGCAGCACTGCCTGCCAAGAGCGTGAAGCTTTCAAGCGATTCGACGATGTTGTCGTCCGCGGTGCGGACACGGGCGATGAACTGCAGCAAGCCAATGGGAACCTCAACCGCTCCACCGCTGACAGCGAGGAAGCTCGCGCCCCCGTCGAATGACACCTCCAGCGGCAGATTCAAGTCGGCCGCGGAGGCTGTCCCTGCGACAATGTCAAGGGCGACGGTCGTCACGACGGAACCCCTGACGTTCAAAGCGACCGTGAAATCCATTGCGCCGCCCTCGATGGCCGACCCGTCAGACACAGTTGCTACATGGGGATTTCGGCCGGGATCCGACTCGTCAAGCAAGGTCGTCGTGACCGTGCCGACCGCGATCTCGGCGCCGCTCGCACCGCTCAACACGACGGAGAAGGCCTCATTGCCCTCAATCGCTTCGTCGCTGCTGATGTCGACGGTGAAGGTCTTGTTGGTCTCTCCTGCCGCGAACGTGAGCAGACCGGAGACGCCAGCGAAGTCCTCACCGTTGCTCGCGGTCCCCGCGGCCGTGGCGTACTGGACGCTGATCTGCGTATCGCTAGGGTTGGACAGCGTAACGGTGTAGGTCAGCGTTCCAGCCGACTCGCCGACGCTGGCCGGGCCTGAGATGGAGAGTTGCGCAGCACCCTCGTTGTCTACCACCGTGCCGGTGCCAGTGACCGGTGCAGCGTTAGCGGCGCTGGCTGCCAAGAGCGTGAAGCTTTCAAGCGATTCGACGATGCTGTCATCGGCCGTTCGCACACGGGCGGTGAATTGCAGCACGCCAGCCGGAACCTCTACCACCCCATTGCTGACGGCGACGAAGCTTGCCCCCCCGTCGAACGACACCTCCAACGGCAGACGCAGGTCAGCCGCAGACGCAGAGCCTGCGACGACGCCGAGAGCAACGGTTGTCACGACGGAACCCCTGACGTTCAGCGTGACTGTGAAATCCACGGCTCCGCCCTCGACGGCCGATCCGTTGGACACGGCCGCAACGCGCGGGTCGCGGCTTGCATCGCTCACTCGTGTCGGATAGACCAGCACGCGGCCATCGTCAAACTCAACCTTGATGCCATCAGGAACTACGCTGACCTGCTGGCCCGTAGCACTGGTCTCAAGCTTGACGCCCTGCATCGACTGCAGACCGCCGTTCATCGTGAAGCGGTTGTTGTTGTAGTCGAGCTGGGTAATTCCCAGCGACTCCAAATTCTTCATTTCGGAGAAGTCTGCGACGGCGTCGCCATTGACGTCACGCCAAATTTTGAGTTCATTGAAGACAGGGTCAGCGCCATCGATGACGCCGTCGGCATTTGCATCGACCCAAGCCAGGCTACGTACACCCTTGGCGGCGTCATTGAGTGCCGAATTGCTGAACAGTTCTGTGCCGGAGTCAGCCAACCCATTCGGGTTTCGGTCAAGGAAGAGCATGCCCTCACCGGAACCCACCCAGCCAACCTGCTTATCGAAGCCGGAGCCGTCCCAATTGAAGGCGCGGTCGTTGTCGGCATTCGAGACTGTGGTGATCTTGCCGTCACCATCCAGGTCGAGCGCGATGGGACGGAACTCGCCAGCAAGCTGCTTGTTCGTGACCGGATCGACTGAAGCTGCAAGGCCGCGGCGAGCGGCGCGCTCTTCCTCGGTCAGGCCAGCCAGCGGATCGCCGGCATCTTGCTGAAGCCTAGCTGTGCGCACCTCCCACATCGGCGCAATAGCTCGCCGCTCAAGAGCCGAAGTGACCAGCCGCTCGAAGATGCTCAAGCGCTGCCCGGGAACCGTCGCATCCGCGTTGTAAGGCTTCCAGTCATCGCCGTAGCGAAGTTCAGGGTAGCGCTGCTGACCAGTAACGGGGTCAATGTCAGTAATGGCATACCCGGGCTGATCCTGTCGCGCCTCCCGCCATGACAAAGTGGGAAGGCGTTGAGGGATTATGCCAAGCGAGTCTTCCGGGTTTGCCTGCGCCGCATCACTAATGAGCTGCTGCAGATAGCCCTTCAAACCGCCGAAATAGGTCGGATTCTGAGAACCGTCCGGCAGGGTGGCCGGCTCGCCGTTGCCCTGCATCAATTGAGCCACTCGATCCTTGCCGAAGCTTTCGCCTTGAATGTCGAAAGCGAGTTCGGTCGTGGCGCCGAATTTGAAAGTTCCGATACCCCACGCTTCGGGCGGTGCTTGCATGGCTTTGTATAGACTGGCAGCCATGAGAGCCCAACCAAGAGGGTTGGTCATTAGGAAGGCACTACCCTGGAGCATCGTACCGATGCCCATGGCCACTCCAATCGGGTCCTTATTCTTGATCGAAAGAACGATCTGCAACGGTGGCAGAGCTGGAGCGATGCTGCCGGCCAGCGTGTTCAATGCTGGAACTCCAAGATGCACCGCATTCAATGCGGCATTCACGCTCACCACAGCATTGCCAACCGCGCTAATCTTGTCCAGATCGCTCGCGCCGCCGGCAAAAGCATTGTGAAGGTTATAGATGCTGAGCGCCCCTTGTGCGAAGGTAGACGCCTGATTGAGGTAGGGAATGGACTGCGTGCGATCGAGTGTATTTAGAAGCTTGAGGCCGCTAGCCAATTGCGGCAGCGGTTGGCCGCTCTTGATTGCGTTGATAAGGCCAGTGACGTCCTGGATCGCCGAGACGAACGTCCCAAGATACCGTGGAATCTCGACGCGTCCGGTTTCGTTTCCAAGGGAATCTCTAACGAACTTTGTGCCCGAGCCATCCGACTTTGTGATCAGCGTTTCCACCAATCCTCCGCCAAGAGCTGTAGTTCGCGTCTCGCCAAGTACATTTCCAGCGCCGTCGCGCATTGTTAGGAGTGTTTGGCCAGGGGCAACTTCGATCTGAGTGCCAACTCGAACTATTTGTTTGTCCGAGTCAAGTGTGATGATGGCCTTGCGCCCGTCGGCGTATTCGACCGTAGCTATGGAAGAGCCATCGTCGAATACCTGGCGAGTTTCAACCTGTGTAATCCGGCCAGCGTTGTCAAACTGAGTGCGAAGCAGATTCCCCTGCTCGTCATACCGATCGACCACGCGCGAGACGATTTGATTACTAGCGTCGTAGCGTGTGTTCTCCGTGCTGACCGCTAAAAGGCCCGAAGGAGAAGTCGTTACCACGGAGACCGAACGCCCTGTCATAGCCTCGCTGGCATCGTACTGGCGGGTGTCCGTCGTGTTAACAGAGTTGCCGCTTGAGTCGAAGTCAAAAGTAGCCGCCGTCTCGGTCTTCAGTTTACCGAAGGTGTACTGGCGGTCCGTCACGATTCGGCCTTTGGGTTGGCCTGCCGCATCGATTGCCGGGGTCGAGTCTCTCGTGGTTGTGTTGCCTAGTCCATCATCGAAAGTTGCCCGGAAGCTCGAGTCTGAAGGCAAGCTTTCAAGGGGGGCGCGCGACACAGCAGCTTGCGCCAATTCCGCGTTTGAGGCGGTGCCGGCGAAAACCTCGATCTTTCCATTGATCAGCACGCCATCGCTGCGAATGGCACGCACCTCAATACGACCATCAACCACCCTCGTGTAGGGCTGGCCATCTAGTGGGGACTCTGCTCCGAGAGGCGCTGATGACTGCCACCCCTCTGACGTCGGTATAGCGATTCCTCGATAGCGCTGGAAGGCTTCTTCGACAGACATCGTGCCGGTGCGCAGAGCGGCTATATCTTCTGCTGAAGGCGAGAATTTATACGTCACCGCAGCGTTTGCCGGGACGATCCCTCCTTTAGAGATCAAACTGTACGCAACTTCTCCACTAGATCTGATGACAACGATCCCGTTAGGAACTTCTTGGTCACCAAACACCAATTTCTGGACGAATGTGATGTCACCGTTGGCGGCAACGCGGCCTACTCGCTTGTCTGGCCCTACATCAATCACGTAATAGTGTTTTATCGGAGGCGCAGATGAGATTTCATTGCCAGCTGCATCTATTGGGAACGCCCACTCTTCAATCTGTCTCGTCTCTGGATTCCACATCGCCCTGATGCTTAGGGTGCCCTTTACAATGGGGACGAAATCGAGAGTCGCTCCGCTTGGCGATTTTCCAATAGGAGCGCCCGATGCATCCCGTTCGATGCCAACATTGCGCGACCAGGTTTGATCTAGCCACGAGATGAGATGCTCCTGAGAACTGGCTTGGTCTGGTTTACTTTGAAAATAGCCAATCTCGGGACTGTTCGACAAGAAGCCCGCATCAAGCCGGGGGGCTTCTCCCGCTGGTACGTATCCGAGGACCGACTCGACCTTCTTGAGAATCGCTCCCATGGGGTGACCGAGACCCGTGGAAAGAATAAATGGCAAGCCGGACAGAATGAGTGCCGGGTTTTTGGTCTGCATTCCCCAAACAACTAGCTGACTGCCGACGTCAAACKTGAAATCGGCCTCGGGTGTCGCTTCGAATGAAGTGCCTGGGAGGTGGGTTCCCGCCTTTCCGACCAAGGTAAACGCATAGGCGGTGAAGGCACCCGGTTCCATAGGGTAGTCGCGGGCAAATCCCGGAAGCTGAGCTT
>NZ_JBGCUM010000100.1:0-8954 GCF_054177665.1 Roseateles sp. P5_E8
GCTGGAAACAAGTCGCTTATTTTTTCAAATTCCCACGTTCAACTTTCATTCTCAATCCACGAATCCACTGCATCTTTGGAATCTAATCTCCAGGTTGTAGAAAAAAACGCAGGCCTATTTTTGCAGGCGTTGCCAAAATATCAGTCAGTCGACTTGCTGAAAGATATTGGCGTAGTTCTAGAGGTTATGTATCCGGTTAAGCCTGGACATACCTCGACGGAACTTATGGCACTAGTAACAAATCACATCTACAAAGGCCCCAAACTTGGGCCGCTGGCATCTCTGGATCTTAAAGTCGGTTTTGCTGACCCGGATGGGTTCTTTATTAATATTGGATGCAGCGGGTACGAAGTGAGGCGCGCGGAGGTTAAGCCCGCCCAGGGTGTTCAGTACGTTGACTTTAATGAGGCTGATTTGGAAGGGCAAGGCCTTACAGTGTCTATAGACGTTAACAATCGCCCAACGCCCAATATGGCGAGAGACGATTACCAGTTGCTTTGCAGCTCGCTTTTAAGAAAGCTAAGAGCATTGGTAATGGAAGGGCACAAGGGATTTCTCGGAGCAGAAGAATGAGCACGCTAAAAATACAGATAAGTTCAACTCGCCTTCGCACTCAACCGTTAGAGGGCACCGATTCGTTCGATCCTTTAGTAAGGACTAGCTCTGCAACAAATGATGAACAGATAGAAGGCGTTACTAATGCGCAGTTGATGGACCAGCTCCAGGCCTTTCGAACTGAGGTCAGCACGGGCACTCGCCTGTTGTTGGTTCGGCCAGAGCACTTGGAAATTCAAGAGGCGCTCAATATTGCAATTGAGAATGATCAGCCAATTGGATTGAGGCGCGAGAATGACATTCCGCTTCATTCACTGTTGGCGTTTGTCGCGCTGTTGCTGGTAGTCATAGGCGTCGTTTCTGTCAGCATGTGGTTAAACGATTCGGTCATTCTCCTGAATCCGGCCGTTGGCATGCTTTGCGTAGTCGTAAGTCCATTCGTGTATTTAATGGGCCGGGCGGCGAGGTTGAGCAAGTGACTYCTCCGCCTTTTTTCGTAAATTCGCTATGGAGCCTTTTGCTTGTTGGGATCGTAATTGGGCTAATCTGTGGCGTGATGAAACTAATGAACGCCAAGCTTCATCATTTAGTTCACGCCCTCGTTTCAGAACCAAAAGATCTTTTGCAACTAAAGCCGACGGTGGGTGCACTCAATTGTGCCGGCCTAGTGATTGGCGCCGTGTTCGGTGCAGTGCTTATTGTTGCCTCATCCACTCAGCAACTTCTAGGTGCCGTACTTTGGTCAGTGGTCGGAGAAAAAAAGGCAGCGGAGCTACTGAAATACGGTGACTACACCGTAATAGGCTTTTTCCTTTTCCTTTTTACGTTGTGTTCACTTGTTTGCGTGGTTGTGGATAACAGGCGCAAATAAATTTAAGCAGCCGCACCTGTTTTGCGCGCCTTGGTGCGACGCACATAACTCGTCGTTTGGGCCTCGGTGGCGTGGATGGCGAGGTCGCTGGCAGCGCGCATGCCGCCCTTGTCGGCCTTGTCGGTGAGGGCCTTGGCGCGAAGGTCGCGGAACTGGGTTGGCGTGACGCCGGAACGCTTGACGCCGTCAAGCCAGGCGTTGGATAGCGCCTCGTAGGTGAGCGGTGTGCCGTCTTGCTTGGTGAGCAAGGCCTGGGTCTGCACTCGCTGGGCAGCTCGCTTTTTGAGGTTGCGCTCCGCCTTGAGCCCAAGCAGGCGCTTCACAACTGCACGCAGACGCGGAGTCCACTCGATGACGAGGGCGTCGCCACCCTTGTGCTCAGTCTTGCTTCGGCGAAGCCAGATGCCTTCAGCGCAGACATGTGGCTCGTCTGGCTGGTCGGGGTCCCGCTGCTCGAGGATGCGGATCATGACGCCGACGTCCATCGCGGTCAGGTAGGCCAATTCGATGGCGCAGGCGGTGGTGATGCCCGAGCGGTTGCGCCGGCCGTCTTTGCCGTAGATGCAGCCCAGCTTGATGCGGCGCAGCTCGCTGTCGGTGATGTAGCGCGTACGAGGCTTGTAGCCCATCGGCGGCACGACGCTCACGGGGTTGCTACCGGCCTTGCGCCAGCCCTTGAGCTCGGCGTAGGCAAAGATGCTGTGTAGCTGCGCGCGGAACATGTCGTGCGTGCGCCTGGTGGCTTGGAGCGGTTCCAAGAATTCGACGACGTCGGGCGGCTCAACCTCCTCGGCTCTGAAGGCCTCGAAGCTCTCGGCGATGACCTTGCTGCGCCGCGTCTCGTCCACCTGCGTCTTGGCGCTGTGCTTGGCCATGACCAAAGTGTTCCAGGCGGCGACGACCTGGGGCATGTAGTCGGGGCGCTCGGCGCGGCCGTGCTCATTGGCCAGGGCAATGAAGAAAGCCGGCAGGCCTTCGACGACGCGGGTGAGAGGCACCCAGCGGCGCTTTGTGCCTTCGGCGCGCACCAGGTAGTAGCGGCCGTCCTTTATTTGAGTGCCTTTGGCGGGGCCCTTCGGCATGGCGGTTCTCCAGCGCGGCGATGCTACGCCGCTGCTCTGACTTGAGGACGCGCCGGCGGCTTGACGCGCGGCCGCACAGGCTGGGCTTCGCCGCGGCACACGGCCTCGTAGTGGGCACGCTCGAGCACGACGTGGTTTGTGTGGTCGATGTACGCGCGATGAAAGCCGCGTAGGTGCAGTACGGCCAGCTGCTTGCTGGCCCGGGTGTATCGGGTCAGGTCAACCAGCTCTGCGGGGCTGAACGTCAGGCTCACAGGCGCTCCCGTCTACCGGCAGAATCTGCGCCATGGCCTACATCGACACCCACATCCTTGAATCCGAACTGGCTGGCACCACGAAGCACGACTTCGACGTTGTTGCCCTCGCCGGTATGGGCGGCAGCGTCGGTGCCTTGGTGACGAATCAGTTTGGCGTGGCCACCGACATGGATGAGCTGGCAACGCGAGTGCGCAGGCCGTTCACGCGGTTGCTGGTGGGTGTTGAAGACCCTCGCGACCCTGCCACCGTCGAGCGGGTGCGGGCACAGCTCAGGTTTCCGGACTACCCGCCGTTCTGAGACTAGTGGTCGGTTAGGTTGGCGCGTGCCGCCAGGGTGTCCTGCAATGCGTCCAGCGTGCCCAGCGCGATGAAGAGCGGCGGGTTGGTGCCAGGCACCGGCACAAGCATCCCCGCAGCGCCAGAGGCGTCGAGGTGTGCCATTGCTGCGGCTATCAGCGCTTCCTTGGTCTCGGCGCCGGGCGTCCAGGTTGAGTCGGCAAAGTCGGGGGGCGTCATGACGCCAGATCGACAAGCCGCGTTCCTGATGAAGCTCGGCTAAGCATCGGTGAGGCGAGCTGCCCCGCAACAGGTGCAGTGCGTCGTGGGCGAGAGAATCAGCCAAACAGAAGACTTTGGCTAACTCCAGGGAGAACGACAGATGCGACCAGTAGATGCCGCCACCAAGTGGTCGTTGGGCTTTGGCATGTTTGCCGGTCTTGGACCCGTTCTTGTGGACTCTCTGCCCTGGTCGGTATGGCATAGCAATCCGAATTTGGCTGCTTGGGTACAGGCCTACGGTTCTGTGGCTGCAATCGCTGCCGCTGCTTGGTTCGGCGGACGTCAAGTCGAGTTGGCACGGCGCCACGAGCAGGAGCGGCGAGACCAGGATGACCTGAGGCGACTGGCCGCAGTTCGCGTCTTGCTTCTTCACCTCTACACGACGGTCAGTCTGCTGCAACGAGGATGGGTGAGCAACGAAGGCGACGATGAAGCGGGTCGTTTCATTGCCGTCTTCAGCTCCGAACCGCTGCGAGAGGTCGGGCGAGCTATCAGCCAACTGCCGCTTTTCGAAGTCCCGTCGTCTGAACTGGCGTTGTGCATCGCGCCGATGGCCACTCTCACCACGTCCTTCGCTGAGCTGTGGGATCGCTGCGTAAGCGAAAGCGAAAGCCAGGGGGATCTCCAGTACCCGGCTGCCGATCTCATGGAGGATGCTCTCAAGAACTTTCGAGCACAAATTTCCCGCGCGGGATCGATTTGCGAAAGAGAGATGCACCGGTTGATGGGGCGCCCGGATCTCGCCGCCCAATACGTTTGGCCAGAGTAGGTTGGTCACGCCGCTCTCCCGCACAGCCAGTCCTGCGCCTGGCGCTCGATCTGCTCCTGCAGCGAGCGGATCTCGTCGTGAATCTCGGGCTCGACGTGGCCCACCATCTGCTCCAGCACGATCTTGAGAGCCCGTGCAGCGCTGCCGGCAGCCATGGCGAAGCGGGGGCTGTTGGGCAGCTCGTCGAGCCGATACCACGGGTAGGCGCCGTGCTGCTTGTGCTTGTTCGGCGCGTCGGGGTGCCACTCGTCGACGCACTTGTCGGCCTGGATGAACCAGCCAATGCGCCAGCCGTCCTGGGCGGACCACGACGGCACCAGGCGGGCGACGACGCGCGGGTGCTCCCACTTGCAGCGTGATGGGCCGATCCACTGCACGGCCGGCGCCTTGCCTGCGGCGGTCTCGGGGAACAGATCGGCGGTGCTCATGCTCGCGCTCCGGCAGCCTTGAGCAACTGCGCCAGGATGCGTGCCGAATGCCGGGCATCGTTGAGCGGGTCATGCGCCGGCAGCTCGTTCGGCCGACGCTCGGACCACAGCGCTTCAACGTCGGCGCCCAGCGCCAGCGCGATGCTCGTCAGTTCGTGAAGCGGGTACGGGCCGAGCCAGGCGCGGGTCGCTGGGTCATCTTCGACACAGGTGGCTAGGAAGCGCGCCTCGACGGGCCAGGCGACGTCGGCAACCAATACAGCGTCCATCGAGCGCCAGAGCTGCCAGGCATGCCAGAAGGCATCGCGCAGGCTTCGCAGCGAGTCGTGCGTGTAAGTCATCTGCGGCACGTTGGCGGCGACCCATTGGCGGCCGTCAATGGCGCCGGCGGCGAGATCCGCCGGACAGACGAAGCGGTCCTCGTGCCGGACGTAGCCGGCTCGGTCGAAGACCACGAAGCCGACGGCGAAGCCTTCGCCGTGCAGGCCGATGGACTCGACGTCGAAGACCATGAAGTTGGGCGGCAGTTTCATTGCTGTGCTCTCCCGAGCTGCTGGACCATGAAGCCGAAGCGCGCGGCGCCTGGCTCGCGGCTCGCGGTGCTATCTCCGTCGACGGCGGGCGTGGTGATGTTGGCGGCGGCTTCGATACCTTCGGCCGACAGGCCGCTGGCATCTGCCTCCGCCACCCAGAAGCGCCGGTCGTCGTCGAGCGTGACGCCGGCGCAGCCGGCTTGTGAACCCTCGGCCGACAGGCCGCTGACCTTGACCCGCTCCCCTGCCCCCTCGCCGCGCGTGTCGTCGCGGGAGGTGACCATTGCCTTCAGTCTTTCGACCGTCGACGGCTGTTGCTCGGCCTCTCCCGGCTCCCCGCCCCCCTCCGCGCTGGGGGCGCGCCAGTTGAGGAAGACGACGACGTCGGGAAGGCCGTCGCTGGCGCGACGGCGGGCGCCGTGCTTCATGCGCGCGGCTCCAGACGGTCGGCGGCGCGGTCCAGGCGTTCGATCTCGGCCAGCAGCAGGGCGGCGGCGCGGATCAGGTCGGAGCGCTGACTCTTCGGCTTCCACCACCTCTTCGCCCACGGCCAGCGAAAGCCCGGCGCCGAGTACTTGGCGTAGTCGGCCGGGGGGATTGATGGATCTCGTTGCGCCCAGGTGGCCGCGTTGCATGCGTAGCACGCGGCTGCGAGGGCCAAACTACCCTTGTGGTGCTCGTCGTCGTGCGCAGGCGTCCAGCCTTCGACCTCGATCTGCCGCTGGCGCTCGGCCAGCACGTCACGGGCGGCGCTGTTTGCAGAACGAGCCTGCGCGAGCAGGCGCATCAGGCTGTCCTGCTCGCTGCGGTGGCGCTCGATGCACTGTTGGGCGCTCTCACCTTCCTTGGCGTACTGCTGCCAGCTGTCGGCCATCGTCATGCCGCCACCTCGCTGCCATGCGCCGCTGCAAACGCCTCACCCGCCGCGTTGCGGCCGAGCCGGTTGTCTTCCTCGGCCTGGACCTGCGCGGCGGCGTCCTGCTCGGCCTGGGCCTGCATGGCTTCCATGTCGAGCTGCAAGTCGGCGGCCAGGGCGACGGCGTAGTTGGCGTAGGTCTCCAGCGTGTGCAGATCGTCCTGGTTGCTCAGCTCCTCGGCCACCAGCAGCATGGCCAGCAGGTCGGCCAGCTCGCGGCCGTTGAGCGGCGCGATGTGCTTCTGGGCGGCCGCGCGGCGCGCGCCACCGGCGCTGTAGCTGGCGAGGTCAGGGAAGGGCGCCAGCTGGCCTTGCAGCAGCGCCGTGGCGTCGTCGCTGGCGGTGAGCAGCTTGTCGATGGTGAGCAGCTGCAAGATGCTCAGCGACGGCGCCTCGGCCTCGGCCAGCGACTTGCACAGGCTGGCCAGCAGCGTGCTCGTGAACAGCTCGCCGCTGCGGTACTTGATCTGGCTCTCAAGCTGCTTGGGCGTCAGCGGCTGAGGCTTGAGCACTGGGCGCGCTTCGTCGGCCTGCTCGGCGGGCGCGGCGACCATGCGGGGCGCCGGTGCTGCGACCGGAGCGGGGGCCGGCGCAGGCGCTGCGGGGCGCAGCAGGCCCTTGGCCTTGAGTGCCTTCTTGACGATCTTGGCAGGCACCCAGGTGACCAGCGCATGCGTGGTGGGGTGCTCGATGGTGACGAAGCCCTTCTGGATGGTGCCGAAGATGTCGAACAGCTGGCGCTTGTCGGTGGTCAGCTCGGCGCAGGGCTCGTTGGCCACGTAGTGGCCGCCGTCGATCTTGACCTCGCCGCTCAGCAGCTTGCGGGCGTCGTTGCCCTGCACGATGCGGTGGCCGGCTTCGCCGCAGGCCTTGAGCAGCCGCTGGTGGGCCTCCTCGCCCTTGGCGGCGTAGCACTTGCTGTCCTGGCAGAGGTCGCCGGTCTTGACGTCGTCGAACAGGTCGGGCTTGCTGCCGCTGCGCTTGTCACAGCGGTGGCAGGGGCCGGCCACCGAGTAGCTGACGTCGATGTTGAACGGCGCGCGCGCCAGGTCGAGCATGAACTCTTTGCGCAGGTAATCGGCCGCCGCGCGAAAGGTGAAGGGCTCGCCGTTGAAGCCGGTCAGGATGCGGGCGGTGGCTTCGCGCTGCTGGTCCACGTTGGGCATGCGGGCGATGAGGCCGGCCACGCTGGCGTTGATCGTGTCCTCCAGGAAGGCGTCGCGCGCGTCGTCGCACAGGTTGAGCAGCTCCAGCCGCAGGAAGACCCAGCGCGGGCTCTTGCCGAGCTTGACGGCCAGGCCTTCGGCGGCCAGCGGCTTGCCGGCCTTGGCGCTGGCGTCGAGCAGGCGGCGCATGCCGTCGGCCTCTTCGAGCGGGTGCAGGTCGTCGCGCTCGATGTTCTCGACGAGCTGGATGTCGAGCACTTCGAGGTCGGTGAGGTCTTTGACGAGGGTGGGCAGGTCGGCGGCGCCGGCAAGCTCGCTGCCGCGCCAGCGGCGCTCGCCGGCCACCAGCTCCAAATGGGGCATGCCGTTGCCCTCGGCGTAGTCGGGGTTCGGGCGCGACAGCACGGGTTGCAGCACGTCGAGCCGCTTGATGCTCTCGGCCAGCTCGGCGAGCTTGGTCGGGTTGAAGCGCTTGCGCGGGTTGGTGGGGCTCGGCTTGAAGTGGGTGAGCGGGAAGCGCTGGACCTGGTTGGAGATGAGAGGGCTCATGCGGTGGCTTTCGATCAGGCCGCAGGCGCGGCGGGTTGGGGCCGGTCGGCCGTGGGTGGGGTAGCGCCGCAGACGTGCGTGCCTGGCGCGGTGTTTCCCGCCAGGGCGCCACGGGCGCGGTTGGCGACGGTGGTGTAGGCCGCGCCCAGCTCGCCGCGGCTGCACAGCCCGAGCTGTACGGCGTGCACGCACAGGGCGAAGTTGAGGGCCTCAAGCTCAGCGGCGCGCAGGGTCCAGCTGCCTCGCCGGCCGAAGCGGCCGTGCACGGCGGCCATGGCGTTGACGGCAGCGGCGAAGGTGTCGGCGTGGTTGCTGGCCAGGCCGTGCTCGGTGGCCAGCACCTGGCCGACGTTGATCGCGTCCGCCAGGTGCAGCCACAGGCCCAGGCTGCCGCGCCCGGCGCGGAACTCGGTGAACGCGGTGCGCGGGTTGAACAGCAGGCCGCGCTGTTCGTCGTCGTTGAGCTTGGCAGCGCGGTTGGTGGCGATTTGCAGCGGAGTGGCGGCGAGGCTCTCCATGCACATGCGTTCGGTGCGCGGGCGGTGGGCCTTGCGGCCGTGCCGGTGCTTGCTGCGGGGCATGGCTACGCCTCGTCCTTCTCGCCGGCGGCGCGGCTCTTGAGGTCGACGCCAGGGTCTTCACGGCGGCGGGCAGGAAATGGGCGGGCGCCGGACTGGCGCGGTGGTGCTGGGCGCGCGGGCGGGTTGGTGATGGCGCCGGCGAGGTCGGGCCCGGCGCTCACCAGCGGGTGGCCGTTGGCCAGCCGGTGTGCGCTGCCAGCCACGATGCCGTAGAGCAGCGCAGCTCGCGCCAGGTCGGCCCATGTATGCACGGGCCAGTCCGGCTTGTGCTGGTGGGCGAACGCCTCGTTGAGGTGGTACTGGCTGGGCTCGACGGGGTGCGGCATGGCTGCTCCTCAGGCCTGCGCGCGTTCGCACAGGTGGTTGGCGTCGGGTCCGCAGCCGCCGCCCCAGGTGCGCACGATGGCGACGGGTTGCGGCGGGCCGTAGTCGACGGCCTCGGGCTTGGTGCAGACGCGCTCGATGCCTTCCTCAGCACCGTGGATGCACAGGTAGCAGGCGCGAAAGGCGACCGGCAAGGCTTCGGCTTCTAACCACGTCACCGGCGCGCGCACGGTGGTGCTACGCAAGGTGAGGGCGATGAGTTGGGCGGCGTTCACCGGCTTCCCCTCTTGTGTGGGTGCGGTGGTCGCAGCGCGTCGGTAACATCTTTCGTCGCAACTTCCAGGAGCGTCGCTATGTCGAATCC